>CAYMRT010000222.1:0-4260 GCA_964392885.1 uncultured Desulfobacterales bacterium
AAATCTGTTGCAGTTAAAAAACCACCCCTTAAGTCTTTCTCTATATTTTCCTTAATTGGCTTCATATTTTCAATAACACCAATCATTCCTCTCAAGCAAATCTTTGCAGTGTCTGTAGCATCGAATGCACACTCTTTATCCTCTTGCAAATCTCTATTATAGGTAAGAGGAAGACCTTTAAGAACAGTTAAAAGTGAAATTAAATCACCATATACCCTACCCGTCTTTCCTCTAACTAACTCTGGTACATCAGGATTTTTTTTCTGAGGCATAATACTTGAGCCTGTACAATAAGCATCAGGAAGCTCAATATAGCAAAACTCTGAACTAGCCCATAAAATAAGCTCTTCAGAAAGCCTACTAAGATGCATCATTATCATGCTTAAACAAAAAATATACTCTAGAACAAAATCTCTATCAGAAACAGCATCCATGCTATTTGATGAAACGTCTTTAAAGCCTAGCTCCCTAGCTGTCATATGCCTGTCTATTGGGAAACTTGTACCAGCTAATGCTGCACTTCCAAGTGGACAGACATCTACCCTTTTTAAACAATCTCTAAGCCTTAATCTATCTCTTTTAAACATTTCAAAATAGGCCAACATGTGATGTGAAAAAAGAACAGGCTGAGCCTTTTGAAGATGTGTAAAACCAGGCATAATTATATCTATATTTTCATTAGCCTGTTTTAAAAAAGCATATTGTAAGTACTTTAAAAGCTCATCAACTCTTGCAATTTCTTTTTTGATATAAAGACGAAAATCAGTGGCTACCTGATCATTTCTAGATCTAGCAGTATGGAGACGTCCTCCAATAGGCCCAATCTTTTCAATAAGGGCCTTTTCTATATTCATATGCACATCTTCAAGCTCTTTTTTCCATTTAAAATTGCCACTTTCTATATCATTTAGAATATCCTGTAATCCTTTTATTATTTTTAAGGCATCATCTTTAGGAATAATTCCTTTATCACCTAACATTCTTGCATGTGCAATGCTACCCTTTATATCTTCTTTATACATGCGCTTATCAAAATGTATAGATGAAGAAAGTTCTTCTACAACCTTTTCTGTATTTTGTTTAAATCTGCCAGCCCAAAGCTTTTTCAGCCCTTTTTGATCCATTTTTTACTCCAATCTAAAAAATAAAAAAGGCAGAAAGATTAACTTTCTGCCTTTTTAAAAGTTATTTTAAAATATGTAAATATCTTTCTTATGTACCCATTTCCCAAGAAGAAAGATACCTCTCTTGCTCTTCTGTCAAAGAATCAATAGAAATCCCCATGCTTCTAAGCTTTAACCTTGCAATTTCTTGATCAATTTCTTTTGGCACACCATATACATCTTTTTTAAGCTTGTTACCATGCTTTATCATATACTCTGCACAAAGAGCCTGATTGGCAAAACTCATATCCATAACACTGGAAGGATGTCCTTCTGCTGCCGCAAGGTTTATCAGCCTTCCTTCTCCTAACACATATATTCTTCTATTATTATTAAGGGTATATTCTTCAACAAAAGGTCTAATTGTTCTTTTTGACGTTGTCACTTTTTGTAGAGCTTCAAGATCAAGCTCTACATTAAAATGTCCTGAATTTGCAACAATTGCCCCGTCTTTCATTTTTAAAAAGTGCTCTTGTCTTATAACATGGATATCACCTGTAACAGTACAGAAAAAGTCGCCAATCCTTGATGCCTCTTCAATAGGCATTACTTCAAATCCATCCATAACCGCTTCAAGGGCCCTTATTGGCTCTACTTCTGTAACAATAACTCTTGCACCATGTCCTTTGGCCCGCATGGCAACACCTTTACCACACCAACCATATCCACAAACTACAAAAATGCTTCCTGCTATTAGCCTATTTGTTGCCCTTATTATTCCATCAATCGTGGATTGGCCTGTCCCATATCTATTATCAAAAAGATGCTTTGTGTCTGCATCATTTACGGCAATAATTGGATAATGTAACACTCCATCCTTTGCCATTGCCTTAAGTCGTATTACTCCTGTAGTGGTCTCTTCTGTGCCTCCAATTATTTTATCTAATAGATCTTTTCTCTCTTGATGAAGAGTTGAAACAAGATCTGCCCCGTCATCCATTGTAATTTGTGGATCTTGGCTGATCACAGCTCTTAAGTGATCGTAATAAGTGTCGTTATCTTCTCCCTTTATTGCAAAAACAGGTATTTCATCGTTAACTACAAGAGAGGCGGCTACGTCATCTTGAGTACTAAGCGGATTTGATGCACAAAGATATACTTCTGCTCCACCAGCCTTTAATGTCTGCATTAAAGCGGCTGTTTCTGTAGTAACGTGAAGACAAGCACCTATCCTAACCCCCTTAAGAGGTTTCTCTTTTTGGAATCTTTCTTTGATAAGCTCAAGTACAGGCATGCTCATGGCAGCCCACTCTATCCTCAGCTTTCCAGCTTCACTTAGTGCTTTATCTTTTATGTGATAGTTCATAATTTTCTCCTATACCTTAAAGCCCAGCCTGATCTTTTAAGGTTTCTACCATATCTAACTTTTCCCAGGTAAATTCAGGCTCGGTCCTACCAAAATGCCCATATGCTGCAGTCTTTTTGTAAATTGGCCTTCTTAAGTCTAAGTAATCAATTATGTCTTTTGGTTTAAAACTAAAATTTTTCTCTATAAGCTCAACTATCTTTTCCTGAGGAATGTGCTCTGTACCATATGTTCTTACATTTATTGCAAGTGGCTTAGGAACACCAATGGCATAAGCTACTTGCACTTCACATTCATCTGCAAGACCAGCAGCTACCAAATTTTTGGCAACATAACGAGCCATATAAGAAGGAGAACGATCTACTTTTGTTGGATCTTTGCCAGAAAATGCACCACCACCATGATGACCTCTTCCACCATATGTATCCACAATGATCTTTCTGCCTGTCATGCCACAGTCTGCAAGCGGCCCACCGACAACAAATCTACCTGTACTATTAATAAAATATTCAGTGGTATCAGTAAGGTGTTCTTGAGCAATTACCTTTTTAATAACCTCTTCAATAACTGCCTCTTCCACTTCTTTATGAGTAACATCAGGAGTATGTTGAGCAGCAATAACTACTGAATGAACAGAAACAGGCCTTCTATCCTTATATTCGATAGTAACCTGAGATTTACCATCCGGTCTTAAAAAAGGGATTACACCACTTTTTCTAACCTCAGCCAGTCTTTGAGCAAGTTTATGAGCGTACCAGATAGGCATAGGCATATAATCTGGAGTCTCATTGCAGGCATAACCAAACATAAGCCCCTGATCACCTGCACCTATATCATCACCTCTATCAACTCCCATGGCAATATCAGGAGACTGCTTATCAATGCTGGTAAGAACTGCACAAGTCTGCCAGTCAAACCCCATACTTGAATCTGTGTAGCCTATCTCTTTTATAGTACCTCTTACAACCTTAGGCATGTCAACATAACTTTCTGTTGTAATTTCCCCTGCAATTAGGGCTAAACCTGTAGTAACTAGAGTTTCACATGCTACTTTTGCATATGGATCTTTTGCCAAAATGGCATCTAAAATTGCATCTGAAATCTGATCTGCAACCTTATCTGGATGGCCTTCAGTGACAGATTCTGAAGTGAATAAAAAGTCTGACATCATACCGGGGGGTCCTCCTTGAATTATAAATAGCCACAAAAAAACCGGCTTAAGCCGGATGAAAAAATGGCGGAGAGGGTGGGATTCGAACCCACGGTGCACCTTTCGGCGCACACTCACTTAGCAGGCGAGCACCTTCAGCCTCTCGGTCACCTCTCCGAAAATATGTTGGCGGAGGGAGTAGGATTCGAACCCACGGTACCCGTGAGGGTACAACGGCTTTCAAGGCCGCCGCCTTAAACCACTCGGCCATCCCTCCGCTTAATCCATCAATAAATTGTAAGCATCCTAAATTTAATTAAGGAATATTATATAGTCAAGTATCATCACTCATTATCTATTAATTTTTACATCCTTATTTGTTACTTCTTTTATCCTTGACATTTATTTAAACAAAGATTATTTAATTGGCCGTAATATAAAGGGCCGTTAGCTCAATTGGTAGAGCAACTGACTCTTAATCAGTAGGTTCGGGGTTCGAGACCCTGACGGCCCACCAAGGAAATCAAAGGGTTACGGAACTAAACCGTAGCCCTTTTTGTGTTTTTAGGGGTTTTGTCCCTCCATGTGGAGGTGGTTTTGCCTTAAAGTAGGGTAAACGAGATGGCCACGTAAAATGAAAC
>CAYMRT010000223.1:0-2055 GCA_964392885.1 uncultured Desulfobacterales bacterium
AACTCTACGAATTTAAGTAGGTTTGTGACTAATCCGTTCGCTGTCAGTCCATAACGTCTCAGGTCTGCAAGAATAAATATTTTGTATTCCGACCACTTCATAGTTCATTACGTATGAGAATCTACTAATTTATTAACAATATTAGAAATTGTAAAAACCTTTAATAATTCTCATCCAATCTAATTGCTCTTTCATAGCTTTTATTAAATATCTTTTTGCGACTTTAGGTTTAGAATGCCTAAAATATTCCCATCTCAAATAAAATCTATCCGCAATTGCCTTCCTGAGTATTTTTTTATTAATCATTTTACTATATTGTCCCAAAAATTCCTCCATAATCATATCAGTACATCTAAATCTCTCTTCTGCATTTTTGGACATTTGACCGCTGTGACCCAATCTATAGTTTAGCAATTTCTCATCTACATATGCAAATCTCCAATTAACTGATAGGTAGAGCCAAAGCTTCCAATCTATGGCCATTTTTAGCCTTTCATCAAATCCATTACCTAACAAATCCCTTCTGACCACTGAAGAAGAAAATGGAACAAAATTGTCAAAGAGCAAATCTTCTACCACATTACCTGCCTTTGGGGCCAAGTATCGTCCAAACTCCTCAATCTCCTTTCTAAGGTCGTTTCCTTCCGCATCAATATATCTTGCCCTGCTGTAAACCACTCCTACCCTTTCATCATTAAAAAGGGGTAGTTGCTTTTCAAGTTTCGTAGGTTCCCAGTAGTCATCTGCATCTAAAAAGGCTACAAAAGCCCCCGAAGCTTCCATGATTCCGCGATTTTTTGCCCTGGCTTGGCCTGAATTCTCTTGCCAGATATATTTGAAGCATTTTTCTTTTAGAAAGGGCCTGATCTTTTCTTCGGAATCGTCAGTTGAACCGTCATTTATGATTATTGCTTCAAAGTCCGTGAATGTTTGATCCAATACAGATCGAAGGCATTGCGAAATATATTTACCATAATTATAGCAAGTTATGACTATGCTTACTTTAGGAGGCATCTTAGATCACTTAAGGATACGTCTATAAATCTCATCATATTCTTGGAACATTACCTTGCTAGAATAAAATTCCTTAGCTTTCTGATATGCATTTTCGGCGAGTCTTGAACCTTTTGCAGGATTCTCTATCAGATCGAGAATTGACTTGCCAAGGGCAACGGGATCAATTTTTGGCACTATAAGCCCTGTTATCTCATGCTCAATGAGCTTTGGGATATCTCCAACAGCAGTTGTGATAACAGGAACCCTGCATGCGACGGCTTCGAGCAAGGCTATAGGCATTCCTTCATCAAGAGAGGGAAGTACAAAAACATCTGCGACGTGTAACAATTCTGGAATATCATCCCTAAAACCTAATAGTTTGACATAACTTGTAAGACCTAATGATCTTATTTTACTGTTCAGATAAGAGTATAACTCACCTTCTCCTACTAAGAAAAATTTTATGCCTAAGTTGTGTTTACATACAAACCTTGCTGCCTCTATCAAAACACTTTGAGCCTTTTGCTCAGTAAGCCTGCCAACATTAAAAACAGCAAGCTCTCTTTCCTTTAACCCTAATTCTTTCCTAAGCTTCTTTTTTTTGCCTTGATCAATTCCTTTATAATCTGACAGAAAAATTCCGTTACGAACTAGACGAATCTTTTTGGGATGGACACCTGCTTTAATTAAAGTCACACGTATTTCATCAGAAACAGCAACGACATAGGGAAAGAAGCGGTAAAAGATCTTTTCCAGCGCGATCATTACACGCATCTTAAAAGGTCTATGAGATCCTTCAAACCACAAGTGGCATGTTGCCATAATGGGAATATGGATAAGAGGCTTACATACAAAAGAAAACACAGAAGCTTTGTATCCATGACTGTGAACAAGGTCTACCTTCAATTCTCTTAACGACTTTGAAAACCTGGGTATATCTCGCACCAAAGCGAAATTCTTGATTTCAAACTTCCTGGAATCTATACCGAATCTTTCAGCAACGTCATAGAGGTCTACCTTAGACTTGTGGTTTTGTACAATACATCCGATAATTGGTTC
>CAYMRT010000224.1:0-2543 GCA_964392885.1 uncultured Desulfobacterales bacterium
ATTGGTGCTTTTGTTTTATTTAGCATTGGTGCTTTATGCGGTATAATTATAACATTTGTCGTAGGTTTGCCTGTTTTATTAATAGGTGCTATGGGTGTTGGTATTGGTATTATTTATTCTGCTGGAAAAATAGGACTTAAGTATAATATGCTTGGTGATGTTGCAGTTTTCTTGTCTTTTGGGATACTTGGTACTACTGGAGCATGGGTTGTCCAAACTGGATACATATCTTATATACCCGCTTTAATTGCTATCCCTATTTCAATTCAGATCATAGCTATTCTCCATGCAAACAACTGGAGAGATATTAAGAATGATGAAAAAGTAGGCTGTAGCACGGTGGCTCAAAAGTTGGGTGATAAAGGTTCGGAAATTTACTATAAGTTTTTAATACTTTCTCCTTATTTGTGCATAGTTGGCCTTTTAGTTTTTAAAATTATAAATCTTTATTCTCTTGGAGTTTTTATAACTCTGCCTATGGCTTTTAGTTTGATAAATAAAGCAGAGCTTAGAAAAGATAGTGAGAGATACCAAGAATTTCTAAGTCTGGATGGGCAAACAGCAAGATTTAATCTCGTCTTTGGAATAATATACATAATATCATTTTTGATTTAAAATTTTATTGGTGGTCTTTTAGGATCAGTAGTAACAATAAGCATATCATCTAAAAGAATTAAGGTGTGCTCAGCTTGGCTGATCATTGCACTTGATTCTTCTGCAAGGGGAGGGTATTTGATTAAAAGTTTCCTGTCATTTAACAAGCCAAGAGCTTCTTCTACTTTATCAATGCCAACAAACCTAGCCAGATCTCTTCTTGCAAAAGGAAGACCTTTTAAGCTAATCAATCCTTTTTCAAGCGCTAGTGGAAGGTTGTCTTTTGCCTTTGGTTTTCTTTTTAGTTGAAATACTTGTGGAGATCCAACATCTCTTATATAACCTCTTCCAGTTGTTGCAAACGGTTCGATTGCGAATAAGGATCCTGGTTTTATTTTTGTTTTGGACCTGTCACCATAGTTAGGAATTTGTGGAGATGTATGTATCTGGAATCTTGCAAGCCCATGGCCTGTAAGATTGTAAACTGGTTTAAATCCTCTTTTAGTAATTGCTTTTTCTATGTGTTCTCCTATTTCCCCAGTTGTAATATTCGGATAAATAGCTTTTATGGCTGATTCAAGTCCTTCTTTTGAGGCTAAAAGAAGAGGTGATTCAGGTCCATTTTGGAGATCAACTGTTCCTGCTGTATCAGCCATATACCCATCAACATGTACGCCTACATCTAGCTTTGCAATATTTTTTTCAGTAAAAACCCTTGGATCACCTGGACTTGCACAGTCATGAGCAGCAACATTATCAAGTGAAATTTGTGCGGGAAAAGCGCATTCGCCGCCATTGTCTCTTATAAATTCTTCTACTTTTAATTGTACTTCTTCAAGTCTCACACCAGGTTTTATTAAAGAAAGCCCAAAATCTCTGGCTTCACCAGCAATTTTGCCAGCTTTAATACAAAGGTCTATTTCTTCGTCTGTCAACATTTTAGTAAGTCATCAATTCGCCTATTTCATTTTCCACTTCTTTTAAGACAACAAGGTCTTTTACTGCTTTTTTCATGTTGTTATGGTCATTATAAAGGGGTCTGTCTTCATCCAGGTGTTCCACAATTTTTCTAACCGCTCTATGTGCTGCCTTAACTCCTTTGCCAGGTGAGTGCTCCCTGAAATCCAAGGCTTGGGCTGCTGCAATAAACTCTATACCAAGCACACCATATGCGTTGTCAAGAATCTGATGCAATTTGAGAGCGGAATTCATTCCCATTGACACAAAATCTTCTTGATCCGCTGCAGCAGGTATTGATTGTATCGATGCTGGATTTGAAAGTATGCGCTGTTCTACAATTAGCATATCAGCAGTATACTGGGACAGCATAAGTCCTGAAAACATGCCAGCCCCTTTAGTAAGGAAAGGAGGAAGCCCAACACTCAAAGCAGGATGCAGAAGACGGTTTAATCGCCTTTCTGAGATTACGCATACCATAGTAATTGCTGTTGCAAGTCCATCTAACGGAAGACTTACAGGTGTTCCCTGGAAATTGGCTCCGGTAAGAACAATCTTGTCATCAGCAAGAAACAAAGGATTATCTCCTACTCCATTAAGCTCAATTTCTATTTGTGATCTTGTCCAGCGCATTTGATCCCTTGCAGCACCCAAAACTTGTGGAGTAGATCTCATGCTGTAGGCATCTTGAACTCTTGTTTTTATCTTTCCTTTTAATAGATCAGAACCGTCAAGCACTTTTTTTATATTTGTGGCTGAGGTTATGGCTCCTTTAAAACCTCTTAATTCATGAAGGCGCTTATCATAAGGTTTTAAGTTGGCAAGAAGAGCTTCCAATGTCATGGCTGCTGCAACTTCTGCCTGCTTAAGCCACCTTTCCATATCATACAAAGCAAGTGCGCCCATACCTGTTAAAAGATTGCTTCCGTTGATAATTGCAAGCCCATCTCTAGCATGGAGTATAACAGGTTTAATATTAGCTTTTTCTAAAG
>CAYMRT010000225.1:0-3785 GCA_964392885.1 uncultured Desulfobacterales bacterium
AGAGTTTACATCAATTGAACAAAGGCTAATTAAGAGAATTGTCAGTTCAATTCTTAAAGATTGGACAAAGGCCTGGGCACCTATTTATCCTATAAAGATTAAATATGTAAGAAGTGAAATCAATCCGCAGTTTGCAAAGATTATACAGGATGAGGATGCAGTTATTGTATGTAAATTTCAACTAGATATAGAAGAGATGAGTGGCATTATATATGTATGTGTGCCAGTTAGCCTTATACAGCCGATAAAGTCAAGACTCCAAAAATCATTTCAGCTAGATGAAGCTGAAGATCCAGCATGGAAACAGGCCTTGGTAAAGAATTTGATGGATGTGCCTGTGGAGCTTAAAGTCCCGCTTGGAACAACAGAACTTACAGGTTCTGAAATATTAGATCTCGAAATTGGTGATATTATTCAGCTTGATACTCGGATAGACGATAAATTGGTGGCCTATATTCAAGATGAGGCAAAGTTTGCTGGTGTCCCAGGGGTTCACAGAGGACAAAGGGCACTTAAGATTGAAGAAGTCTTTACTGAGTAATTTTTGAGGGGAGTATTTATGTTAACTCAAGAAGAATTAGACAAACTCTTAGAAGAAAGTTCAGAAGGGGATTCATCACCTGATGAACAGCAATCTGCTGAATCTACACAAGATACGGCAGAGGCAAAAGCAGAGTCAGAATCTGGTCCTTTATCTCAAGATGAACTTGATAATTTATTAGAGGGTACAAAAGATGAGAAAAAGCAGGATGAACAAACTGCAGGTTCTGCTGAGGAAGCTGTAGGGCAAGATGACATTAGTTGGGAAGATGCCTTTAAAGAGGCGGCAGAAGGTGGAGATGCTGCAGCTGCAAAGGCAGTTAGTGAAGGATTAGGTGGCTCTGAAGCTGAAAGTCCTCCTGCTGCTAAATTTGAAGAACTTACTCAGGAGTCGGATCCAAAACAAAATAAACCTGAACTAGATTTTCTGCTTGAAATACCACTTGAAGTACAGGTAGAGCTTGGAAGAAGCACGATGAAGATAAAAGAACTGTTGCAACTAGGTCAGGGATCTATTGTTGAACTTAACAAAATGGTTGGTGAGCCTGCAGACATTTACGTGAATAGAAAGTTGATGGCTAAGGGTGAGGTTGTGGTAGTAAACGAAAAGTTTGGAATAAAACTTACTGAAATAATCAGTCCTCAGGAAAGAGTAAAATCACTTGGTTAGCGTTATGGATTCTTCACTTTTGGTATTAAAGATGACTGCTGCCCTTGCTCTAATTTTAGGACTTATGGGGCTTTTTTTCTGGGCGTTAAAAAGGTTTGGAAGCTTTAAGCTTTCTGTATCAAAAGGCATGATACATGTGATTGAAAACAGGGCAATTGCACCTAAAAGATACATTTCAATTATACGAGTTGGGAAAATGTATTATCTGTTAGGATCCACTGATACTCAAATTACACTTATTGATGCTATCGATTTTGAAAAAACTAGCGGTTTTAAAGATACACTTAACAAAGAGATTGAAAGGCAATATAACGATGAACCTTTCTCAAAGAAATAGTTTTAATATACTACTTTTTTTTTCATTAATTTTTATCTTCTTTTTAAACGCATCGGCTGCTTTTGCCATTCATATTCCAACTGTAAATATTGGTGTTGAATCAACAGATGATCCTAAAAAAATCGCTACCGTAATTGAAATAATACTTATTTTAACTGTACTTTCTATTGCTCCATCTATTCTATTAATGATGACTTCATTTACAAGGCTTATTGTTGTATTTGGATTTTTGCGTCAAGCAATTGGCACTCAACAGATGCCACCTAATCAGGTCTTAATAGCTCTGTCTCTTTTTTTGACTTTTTTTATAATGCAACCTGTCTGGTCAAAGGTGAATAAAAATGGTCTTCAACCATATTTAAATGATGAGATAAATTATAAGCAAGCAATTAAAAACATAGAGACGCCTATAAGAGATTTCATGTTTAAAAATACTAGAGAGTCTGATTTAGCTCTTTTTGCACACTTTGCAGGAATAGAAGATCCAAAGGATAAATCTGAAATTCCAACTCATGTACTAATCCCATCATTTATGATTAGTGAGCTGAAAACTGCATTTGAGATCGGCTTTGTTCTCTATATCCCTTTTTTAATAATTGATATGGTAGTTTCAAGTGTGTTGTTGTCTATGGGAATGATGATGTTGCCGCCGGTTTTGATCTCGTTGCCATTTAAGTTGTTACTTTTTGTCCTTGTAGATGGTTGGCATCTTTTAACAGGTTCTTTGATTCAAAGTTTTTTGACAGGAGGCTAAAATGACCCAAGATATGGTTGTTGGAATGGCTAGAGATGCTGTTGAACTAACCCTTTTAATTAGCCTTCCGATGTTAGGGCTTGGTCTTATTGTAGGTCTTGCAGTAAGTATCTTTCAGGCTGTTACTCAGATCCAAGAGATGACTTTGACATTTGTACCAAAGATTATTGCTGTACTTTTAGGGTTGCTTTTGGCGTTTCCATGGATGATGAATAAAATGGTTGATTATACAAAAGATATTATTATCAACATTCCTAACTTTATCAGATAGCTCATGGACTATGACCTTATTAAATGGATACTTCTTAACTATAAAAGTTTTTTGTTGGTTTTTATTCGAATATCTACCTTTATTTTTCTTATGCCGATTTTTAGTTCAAGAGTTATCCCTGCACCAGTTAAAGCCATTTTTAGCCTTGTATTTACTTGGATTATCACTCCATTAGTAGCTATTCCTAATTCATGTTTTCCAACTTCTAGCTTTGGAATTTTTTTTGTTGTAGTTCAAGAGTTGTTTGTAGCTATGACGTTAGCCCTTTTTTTGAGATTTATTTTTGCCGGTTTGCAAGTAGCAGGACAGATGGTAGGAATTCAGATGGGGCTTAGTATTGCAAATATAATGGATCCACAGACTGGGATACAGTCAGTAATTGTTTCTCAGTTTGCGTACATGATTGCCCTGTTGCTTTTTTTAGTAACAAATGGACATCATGCTATAATTAGAGCTGTTGTTGAAAGTTTTTCTATACTTCCTCCTGGTAGGCTTTTTTTGTCAAAATCCATATATGAAATGGTAATGCTCCTTGGGCAAGAGATGTTTGTTTTATCAATAAAGTTGATGGCACCGGTAATGGCCTTTTTATTTTTATCTCAAGTTGCCCTTGGAATACTTGCGAAACTGGTTCCACAGATAAACATGTTAATTGTTAGCTTCAGTATAAATGTTGCCCTAGGTCTTTTTTTCTTTGGTTTAACCCTTCAATATTTTTGGCCTGTACTTGCAAGATCGCTGGATAATGCAATAAAGCTTATGCCTTTTGCCCTTAAATCCTTTGGAGGGTAAAAATGCCTGAGGAATCCTTTCAGGAACGAACTGAACAGGCAACCCCGAAACGACGGGAAGAAGCAAGAAAAAAGGGGCAAGTAGCAAAAAGTAGGGAGCTAGCTTCCGTCTCTGTTTTATTAGCTGCCCTTTTTACCCTTTATTGGGGCAGTGCTTTTTTCATGACAAGGCTTCACCTTGTTTTAAGTTACTACTTATCTCATCTTAATTCTTTACATGTGACTATGACTAATATGCATTTGATTGGCCTTTTAGGACTGAAAGAGTTTGCAATAATTTTATCTCCTCTTATGGCCGTTATATTTTTTATCGCCATACTGTCAAATTTTTTACAGATCGGTCCACTTTTAACTGTAGAACCTATTATCCCAAAGTTTTCAAAAATAAATCCATTGGAAGGGATAAAAAGACTTTTTTCTCT
>CAYMRT010000226.1:0-4052 GCA_964392885.1 uncultured Desulfobacterales bacterium
AAGGAAAAAACATAAAAAAGGTAATTTATATAAAGGATAAGATCTTAAACATTGTGGTATAATAAAAAAATAAAAAATAAGATACAGGCATTAATTTTTGCTGTACTGATTGGCCTATCTTTTAACTCGTGTGGTTATCACAGGCAAGAGACTGAGTTTCAGCTTCCTTCCTGGATAAGAAATATATATATAGCACCTTGGGAAAATAATACTACTGAACTAAGACTTGGTCAGTGGATAACGGATGAGTTGAGGCAAGAGTTTTTAAGAGATTCAGGCATTACTCTCTCTTCTAAAGAAGAGGCAGATATTATACTTTATGGAACCGTGCTTAATGCTTATACTACAGGTCTTTCATATGTTCGTTATGATCAGGCAGTTGAACGAAGAATATCAGTAGAATGTGAAGTCCGCTTAGTAGATGTTAAGACAGGGAAAGAGATATGGAAAAGCCCTCCAATTTATAGAGAAGAAGGGTTTTATGTAGGAAAAGATATAATAACTACAGAAGACTTAAAGAATCTTGCTTTAAAAAAAATAAGCCAGGATATAGCTCAAATTATTCATCATAGAATAGCAGGAGTATATTAAATGTTATGGGCAAAAACTTCCACACATCCCCCTCTCCTCGGATCGCCTGCCCCATTTTTAAAAGGCTCTACTGCATGGACTCCACCAAAATAGACGTCAATGTGATTCCACAAATTTGTAGGTGCTAAACAGCGCAACGATTCTATCACAGCGTCCTTGTAGCCTGGCTCTATCTGAAATACCTCTCCATCAAAGTGAATTCTTGGTGCATTAACTGCATCCCTAATGGACATTTTATAGGCTGCATAGTTTATGATTACCTGAGTAATGGCAGTTCTTATCCGTTTACTGCCACCACTGCCAAGCACAAGCTTAACAACATCATCTTTTAAAAGAAGAGAAGGTGACATCATTGAGCCAACTCTTATTCCAGGAGGAGATGAATGAAATCCTTCAGGATGAAGATCGTCCTCCCCCATCATGTTATTTAGCATAATGCCAGTTTCTGGAGCATAATATCCAGAACCTTCACCATTTGATGTAGTCATGCTTGCTACATTTCCTTCTTTATCGCATATACTTATGTGTGTTGTGCCTTTAGAGAAGAGGCGTTCTAATTTGTAAATTGCTTCTTGTGTAAATTTATTTTTATATTCATCTCCTTCTTCACTTATAAGCCGACTCTTTTTCTTTTCTATTTCTTTAAATATCCTTCCAATGGTCAAAATATCATTAGGATTTCCCCAATCTCCACTTAAGAAGTCTTTGTCCTTGAAATTATTTAAGATATTAAATGTAAGTGTTATAAGTTGCCCGCCAAAGGAGGGGAAACCATTTGTAATTATTGTCCAGTTTTTAAATGTACTCTTTAGAGGTTGCCTTTCTTTAACTTGATAAGTTTTTAAATCTTCGTAAGTTAAAAGCCCGCCTCCTTTTTCCATATCTTTGGCAATTTTTCTTGCTATTTCACCTTCATAAAAAGATCTTCCATGATCTTCAGGAAGCTTTTTTAAAAAGGATGAAAGTTCTTTGTTAAAAATTATATCTCCTTGTTTGCAATATTTGCCATTTTTTAAAAATATTGCCTTTCCTTCTTTTTTAAGTGTCATTATTGGCTCAAGAAGCGAAAGAAAATAGGCTTGGTGTTTGTTAAGTTCTACTCCATTTTCACAAAGATCAATAGCTGGCTCAAGTATTTTTTCTAAAGGAAGCCTGCCAAGTTTCTTATGAACATAAAGAAAACCTTTCAGGTTTCCCGGAACGGCAACCGAACCCAGTCCAATATTAAAGATTTGGTCTGACCCTGGAAATTTTACGGTTACTGGAAAAAAATGAGGCACAACATTTTTATTAGTTGAAAGTCCCTTACCTGGAGTATCAACAAAAAAATCAAAAAGTCTAGTTTTCCCTTCTTTTGTTCTTACAAGCAGAAAACCTCCACCTCCAAGGCTTGTAAGAGCAGGTTCTGCCACAGTACTTACAAAACCAGCAGCAATAATTGCATCAAAGGCATTGCCCCCTTTTTTTATTGTATCAATTGCGGCTTTTGCAACAAGGGGATGGCCTGCTGCAACAATTGAACGCTTTGTATTCATGTCCAGAATCCCTCAATCATTTCATTTATCATTGCCTTAAAATCGCCTTTTTTTTCTTTTAAAATTTTTCTTTGCAGGCTAGCACTACATCCTCGATTGAGCATGTGTTTTAAGATTTTGTATTGAAAAACGGATTCGTTTTTTTCAAAGATTTTTCTAGTTTCATCTAAAATTTTATTTAATGCCTCTTTTATTGTTGACTGTTCAAGAGTAAATGGATTTACAAAAGTGCCTAAAAGTCCATATCTACAAGCATTCCATTTGTTGTTCAAAAGAATACTTCTATGAACTTTGGAACTAATTTTTTTATTAAAGTAACAAAACTCTACAAGTACTCTTATGAAAGCAGCAAGAGCAATAATCTCCTCAAATCTGCAAGGGACATCGCATATCCTCACTTCTACAGTGCCGAAAGTTGGATGTGGACGAATATCCCACCATATATCTCTGGCTGAATGAATAATTCCTGCTTGATATAATAAATTTGAAAGCACTTGAAAATTTTCCCAAGAGATTAATGGGTCAGCAATACCTGACCTTGGAAGTGCATCAAACAGTTTTGACCTAAAAGAGCAAAGCCCTGTATCTTCTCCTTCAAAAAATGGAGATGATGCACTTATTGCAAGCAATAGTGGAATGTAAGTTCTCATCTTATCTACTATATTAATTGCCATGTCAGGATCATCTATGCCAATATGCACATGAAGCCCTTGAGTGATAAGCCTTCTGCCAACAATTTGGAACTCATTCATGAGCTTATGGTATCTTTTATCATCGGAAAGCTTTTGTTCAGAGCACCGTGCAAATGGATGTAAGCTAGAAGAGAAGATAAGGTGATTAAAGTTCCCAGCAATTTTTTCTAACTCTTTTATACTACGTTTTAAGTCATTTTTTGCCTCTTTAATATCTTTGCAGACACCAGTTGTAACCTCCAGCATGGATTTTATAAATTCTGGCTTTATGTTTTGTTTAAATGAGTCAGGCACAGCCTCAAGAATATTAGGAGCGCAAGGGCTAAGATTATAGCTATTTTTATCTAGAAGCTGAAATTCAACTTCTATTCCAATGGTAAATGGCAAACTTTTGTTAAACTCAGGATAGTAGTGCATTAGGTCGTCTTTAAAGCAACTATTGCCAAGTTTTTAAAATAATTTGCCCCTATTTCAAGTACATCTTCGTCAAAGTCAAATTTAGAACTATGGGCTGGGCAGTTTTCAAGGCCTTTTTTCTGTGCACCAAATCTTACAAAACATCCTGGCGTATTTTTTAAATAATAAGAAAAGTCTTCTCCACCTAAACTTGGTGGCATATTTGAAATGACACGTGTTATTCCGGAGGTTGCCTTTGCTGCCTGCGATGCTATTTCTGTAGCTTTATCGTCATTTATTACAGGCGGATAACAATCATAGAAATTTAGATCTGTTTCTGCATTAAATGAGGACGAGAGAGAATATACTAGCTCTTTAAAACGATTGAGCACCTTTTTTCTTATTTCAGGGTGAGTTGTTCTTACTGTGCCAAAAATTGTTGAGTGACCTGCAATTATATTGGGAGCTGAGCCTGCTCTTATTTTTCCAATGGAAATTACTGTTGGATAAGTCGGATTAAGTTCTCTTGTTACAAGAGATTGAATGGCTGTTATTAGATGGGCTGATACAACAATACTGTCCACTGCTTCATAAGGCCTGGCTGCATGACCATCCTTGCCAAAGATTTCTAGTTTAAAGGTATCTGCAAAGGCACAAATTAGCCCTTTTTGTACCACAATTTCTCCTACCCTGTAATGCCTGTCTATATGACCTCCAAAAATATATGATACTTTTTCTAAAGCACCTTCTTTTATCATATATTGTGCACCACCAAGGCCTTCTTCAGCAGGTTGAAAAATAAGTCGCACTTTGCCTGGAAGGCTGTGTTCCTGTTGTT
>CAYMRT010000227.1:0-19278 GCA_964392885.1 uncultured Desulfobacterales bacterium
AAGCTTTTTTAGAAGAGAAAATTATTTCCCAAAGGGCTATTTTGACCGTGTTGGGAGATATGGAAAGAGTTGTTAATTATATGGGGAAAGATGAGCTTCTTTCTAAGCTTAAGGAGCTTAAGGAAGATATTGATTTAAATAAAAAGGATAGCCTTACAAACAATGAACTGTCAGAAGTAATAGACAAGTTAGTTAATATATTTAAAGGCGAGGTTAACTTCGAAGATAAGGAAAGTAAGAAAGATTTCTCTATTCAAGCAAGATTTGAAGAAGATGAAGAGCTTTACAATATATTTTTGGACTTTTTTAAGGAGGTTGGAAAGCCACTTTTTTCCTGCCCTGAAACTTTTGATCCTTCATGGGCACAAGAGTGCCAAACTGCCGTTGAAAAGCTAAAAAACTCTGCCAATTACATGGATTATATGGATGTTGTTAAGATATTTGAAGAGTGGGAGGAATGTCTGGCCGAGGCACTAACCACTCCAAATAAATATAAGAGTGAGACTTTTTTAAGTCTTTGGAAAAAACTAGAGGCAATTTTACCTGGTTTGTCAGAGTCTTTTGCCCAAGAAAAAGATCTAGAAGCAAAAGATCAAGAAGTACAAGATCAAGAAGTACAAGAAGAGGATCAAGTAGGTTCTCAAATGTTAGAAGAAGACTCTTTGGAACTTTTTGAGACAGCAATTGATAGCATATTAGATGGTGTAAAGAAACCTTTGCAACCTGAAGCCGAGTTATCTTTTAGTAGTAGGGATACGTCTGTTGCCTCTGAGCTTACAGATGAAGATAGAGAGGAAGATAAAACCATTCAAACCGTTAGGGTTAATTTAGAAAAGGTAGAGAACCTTCTTGAGGATGTGGCAGAGTTAGTTGTTCTTCGATCTTCAATGTCAAGGAATACAGGTATTTTAAAAGAACTTTATAATTTTTGTCTTGAGAAAAGACTTCTTCCAACAAAACAGCTTAGAAGATTTAAAGAAGTTTTATTAGGGTTTTCTGAAGATGTCTCTGCACTTGAAAGGGTGGTGCATCAGCTTCAAGATGGAGTAATGAGAATTAGGATGCTTCCAGTCTCTCATCTTTTTAATCGTTTTCCACGGCTTGTTAGAAATTTAAGCAAAAATCTTGAAAAGGAAGTGGAGTTGAAAATTATAGGGGCCGACACCGCTCTTGACAAGCAAGTTATGGAACAGCTTTCAGATCCTCTTCTTCACATTATTAGAAATGCAATAGATCATGGTCTTGAAAAGCCTGAAGAAAGAAAACTACTCGGAAAGCCTTCAAAAGGGCAGATTATTCTAAGTGCTAGCCAGGAAGGGAATTATGTTGTTATAAAGATCACAGATGACGGTAGGGGAATAGATAAAGAGGCCATTTTAAATAAGGCATTAAATTTAGGGCTTATTTCAAAAAAGGAGATTGCACAGTTAGATGATGGGCAAATTTATAGCTTTATTTTTGCTCCTGGAGTTTCTACAGCAGGGGAGGTCTCTGAAATTTCAGGAAGAGGTGTTGGTCTAGATGTAGTTAAGAGAAATATAGAGTCAATCGGTGGAAGCATTGAGGTAAGCTCTCAAAAGGGCTTTGGCACCAAAATAATCCTTAGGATCCCACTTACTTTGGCAATTATTAAAGGATTGGTTGTAAAAGTCGGGCAGCAATATATGGTAATTCCTGTGTCAACTATTTCTGAAACTTTTAGGATTGCAGATTCTGACATTAGTCAGGTTGAAGGATATGAAATTATTTCAAGACGTCAAGAGACTTTGCCTCTTATTCAATTGAGAAAGATATTTAGGGGTACAGGCAAGCCATCCCAACAAAATCGTTTTTTTGCAGTAAGGGTTAAGCTTGGAGAACTTGATGCATGTCTGGGAGTGGATGAGCTGGTTGGTCAACAGGAGATAGTTATAAAGCCTTTGTCCGATTATTTAATGGAGCAACCTGGTTTTTCAGGGGCTACAATTTTAGGTGATGGCTCAATAGCTTTAATTTTGGATTTGCCAGCAGTATTAGAGAAGGCAAAGGGTTTTGTTAAGAAACGTCAGCAATTTCTTGAGATGCAGGCGCTTGGAATTGGTGGTGATACTTCTATGATATTACATTAGTAATAGAGAATAGACACTCAATGTATGATTTATATGTTGATTGGCACTACTTTGTGCTTTTTTAAAAGCCTAAGATAGTGGGAGACTTTTGTTTTTTGCCACCTGGAGTAAGCTTTAGCTAGATTAGATTCATCCATGAATTGCATATCACTAGATATTTCAGTAAGGATTTCAATTAAATTCATAAATTCATAAACAAGCTTGGAGTATAGAAGGCAAAGCTCTTGACGTCTTTGAAAGGAACTATAAGTATCAGATAAAAGATTGTAAGATCTTTTCCCAAGACTTATAAAATAGTCTATATCTACTAGACGTCTTGTTAAAAATTCAGGATATAATCCTGAGAAAATAAGTGACAAGTCTCCAACAATCTTAAGATCTCTAAGTCTTTCAAAAATGTTTTTGTGAAGTGCTTCTAGGAGCACTACTCCAAGAGGTTTATCTTTTATTATCTCTGAATAGAAAAAATCTCTACTTTCGCTTAAATGTTTTAGGAGGTGAATAAGGTAAAGTTTCGAGTGTGCACTTAATTTGATGTTGAGTTTTTTTTCTGCGTTTTCAATTTCATCAACAAAAAAGCTGTCAAATTTTTCAATCAGCTCCATGTGCCCTCCTTTTATTCTTCTTATCGGCAAAATAGTATTTTAAGCTTTTGGAAAATATCTTCAACTTACAGAAATACTTGACTTATCCCATTGACATTAATTATGTTGCCACAATTAGGCTCAATAGGTGCCTTTATCACATGCAGGGGAAGGGAGAGACGATATGGAAATAGCCAAAATCAGAAACTTTGCAATTGTTTCTCAAAGTGGAAGTGGCAAGACTTCCTTGGCTGAGGCCTTGCTATTTTCCGCTAAAGCAACCAAAAAGCTTGGAAGTGTAGATTCTGAAAGCTCACACCTTGATTTTGAGCCTGAAGAGATAAAAAGAAAGATTACCATAAGTACTGCTTTTTTTACGTTTAAGTGGAACAAACACGAATTATTCCTTATGGATACCCCTGGAGAGGATAACTTTCTTTATGAGACCATATCGACATTACGAGTTGCTGACAGTTGCGTATTTGTTGCAGATGCTGTGGACCCAGTAAAGCCTCAAACACAGAAGATCTGGACACTAATTTCTAAACGCCAGATCCCAGTGGTTATGTTTGTAAATAAGTTGGACAGAGAAAGGGCAGACTTTAATGGTACTCTTGATTCTATAAAAGAGGCTCTCGACATTAGACCTGTGCCTATAACGTTGCCAATTGGTAAGGAAGAAAGTTTTAAAGGCGTTGTAGATCTTATAAGAATGAAGGCATATGAATTTTCAGAAGATGGTAAGAAAAAGCCAATAGATATGCCAGCTGATATGGCAGATGAGGTTGAAGAGGCAAGGAGTAATCTTATTGAGTATGCAGCAGAGTCTGATGAAGAGCTTCTTGAAAAGTTCCTTGAAGGAGAGGAGTTGTCTTCACAGGAGATAATTTCTGGACTCAGACAAGGTATATTAGATGGCGGTTTTGTACCAGTTCTTTGTGGTTCTTCCATTAAAAATATTGGTCCTTCTTTACTCCTGGATATTATTGTTGATTTTATGCCTTCTCCAGAAGACAGGGGAGAGATAACAGGAGTAGATCCCAAAAGTGGAGATGAAATTGCAAGGAAGCCTTCATCTCAGGAGCCTTTTTCAGCACTCGTATTTAAGACTCTTACCGATCCCTATGCAGGAAGGCTTTCTATTATGAGAATATATTCTGGTACGTTGAAACCAGATAGTACCGTTTTAAACGTAAATAAAGAGGAAAAAGAAAAGTTTGGTCCGCTTTTTGTCTTGAAAGGAAAAGAACAGGAGAATGTAGATGAGGCGGGTCCTGGTGCCATAGTCGCTTTAGCAAAACTCAAATATACTGAAACTGG
The DNA here is from genome assembly GCA_964392885.1 of uncultured Desulfobacterales bacterium. Taxonomy (GTDB): domain Bacteria; phylum Desulfobacterota; class Dissulfuribacteria; order Dissulfuribacterales; family QOAL01; genus JAADCZ01. The sequence continues at coordinate 4,013 of CAYMRT010000227.1, forward strand.
AGATAGTTTGTCTGATCCTGAAGCACCAATTTCTTATCCATTTGTAGAGTTTCCAGCCCCTGTTATAACCTATGCCCTTAAACCTAAAAGCAGAGGTGATGAAGAAAAGATAACAAATGCCCTGAATAGGCTTAAAGAAGAGGATCCAACCCTTAAAGTTTCAAGAGATCCAGAAACAAATGAACTCTTGCTTTCTGGTTCTGGACAGATTCACATAGATGCTACCATCGATAAGCTTAAGAGGAAATTTGGAGTAGAGGTGGACCTTACTACTCCAAAGATTGCCTACAGAGAGACAATTAAAGTGCCTAAAAAAGGCGTTATTTATAGGCATAAAAAACAAACTGGTGGAGCTGGACAATTTGCAGAGGTACATTTCGACATTACTCCTCTTCCAAGGGGTGAGGGTTATGAATTTGAAGAAGCTCTTGTTGGTATGAATGTGCCTAGAAATTTTGTTCCAGCGGTTGAAAAGGGTATTCAAGAGGCAATGCAGTCAGGGCCGCTTGCAGGTTATCCTGTTACTGATGTAAAGGTAAGATTTTATGATGGAAAAAGTCATGAAGTAGATTCTAGTGAAATGGCATTTAAGATAGCTGCAATTCAATGTTTCAAAAAAGGTGTCTTGGAGGCCAAGCCGACTCTTTTAGAGCCGATAGTAAAGCTTGTTGTTACTGTACCAGAGGAAAACGTTGGAGATATAATTGGTGATTTAAACAGCAGGCGTGGCAAGGTAATGGGTATGGAACCAGGAAATGGCGTCCAGACTGTAACGGCCCTTGTTCCTCTGGCAGAGGTACAAAAATATGTACTTGATCTGAATGCAATGACGGCAGGGCAAGGTACATTTACCATTGAGTTTTCGCATTATGAGGAAGTTCCTCCAAATTTGATAGATAAGATAATCGCTCAAAAGAAGGCAGAGGAAGAAAAGTAAGGGTTTGTTTAAAGTAGGTATTCTTACAGTTAGTGATTCAGGAGCAAAAGGGGCCAGAGAAGATAAGTCTGGCCCTTTTATTGAAGATTTTTTGCACGCTCTTGGGGGGTTTAAAGTTAATAAAAAATCGATTTGTCCAGATGAAAAAGAAGATATCAGAAGTATCCTTATTGATTGGGTAGATAACCTTAAATTAGATCTTATAGTTACAACTGGTGGAACTGGTCTTTCTCCTAGAGATGTTACCCCAGAGGCTACAAAGACGGTACTCGATAAAGAAATTCCTGGCATAGCAGAGGCCATAAGAATTTATGGCCTTAATAAAACTCCAAGGGCTATGCTTTCAAGGGCTGTTGCTGGCTCTAGGAAAGACACACTAATTATTAATCTACCAGGTAGCTTAAAAGCTGTTGAAGATGGTCTTAATGCAATTAAAGATGTGTTAGAACATGCGATTTTAAAGATTAAGGGTGATACGAGACCTTGTGGAGAATAGTTAAACTATGGAACTTGGGATTGTAGGGCTTCCTTCTTGTGGAAAAACAACCATATTTAATGCACTAACTGGTTCTGAGGCTGAGGTTTCTGCATTCTCTGGAGGCAAAAAAGAGCCAAATATTGCTTTAGTAAAGGTACCTGATGAAAGATTAGATGTCCTTAGTAAGATGTATGAACCTAAAAAGACTACACATGCTACCATTAAATATGTTGATTTAGGTGGTGGCATTAAGGCAAAGGATGAAAAAGAAGGCCTTGAAGATATACTACGCCTTTTGCGTCCATGTGATGCCTTAGTTCATGTCGTTCGCTGTTTTGAATTGGCTGGCCAGGCACCTAATCCACAAGAAGATTTTGACGAATTTGAATCGGAGCTTATACTTGCAGACCAGTTAATTGTTGAGAAGAGAGTTGAACGTTTAGAAAAGGAGTTAAAAAAAGGCAAAAAAGGCAATCCTAGGGAACTTGAATTGTTAAAAAGGGCTTATGAAATTTTGGATGAAGGACGTGCTTTGAGGGAAGATGATGAGATAAAAAATGCTCCTGAACTTAGAGGATATGCCTTTTTGTCTGCAAAACCTTGTATTGTTGTTTTAAACCTAAATGAAGATGATAGTTATGATGCCTTTAAACTTGAGTTACCTAAAGGGATACCTCAAGTTCCTATTAAGGGTAGCTTAGAAATGGAGTTAGCTCAGCTTAATGAAGAAGAGGCCGAGCTATTTAGAAAAGACATGGGAATTAAAGAACCAGCAACCTTTGTTTTGATAAGAGAGTCTTATAAACTTTTAGGACTGATTTCATTTTTTACTGTGGGTAAAGATGAAGTCAAGGCATGGACCATAAAAGATGGCACCGTTGCCCAAAAGGCTGCAGGTTGTATTCATTCAGATATTGAAAGAGGTTTTATCAGGGCAGAGGTAATTTCATACGATGATCTTGTGACAGTGGGAAGCTATCAGGCTGCTCAAAAGGCAGGAAAAGTTCGTCTTGAAGGAAAAGATTATGTGGTTAAGGATGGAGATATAATTAATTTTAGATTTAATGTTTGATGTAAGTTTTCAATAATCTTAGATCTTATCTTTCTCTAAAATAGTTAAAATCAAAAGAGCCTTTTGGTGTCTATTTTCATTTACAGTTTTTTTTAGTATAATTTTTAGTTAATTTATTAGTTGTTGCTTTAATTCCAGAAACTTCAGAATTTATTATGGCTAAAAAAGAGAAAAGGGAAGAACTCTGTAGGTTTGGTGTATCAATTCCAAGATCTCTTATTGTATCCTTTGACGAATATATAAAGTCAAGGGCATATAAAAATCGTTCTGAAGCTATACGGGATCTTATTAGAGAAAAACTTGTAGAGCAAGAATGGGAAGCTGATACGCAAGATAGGCAGGTTGTTGGTACAATTACTTATGTATTTGATCACCATAAAAGAGAGCTTGTAGATTCAATCTTGAAGATTCAGCATGAGTTTGCAGAGTTTGTGATTGCTTCTCAGCATGTGCATCTTGATCATGACAACTGTCTTGAAGTGGCTATTGTAAAGGGTAATCCAAGTACCCTTAGAGGAGTTGCATATAAGCTTAAGGCACTTAAAGGTGTAAAACATTGCCGCTTTACCATGACCACAACTGGCTCAAGTCTTAAATAATAGTTTATCAGGAGTTGTAAATGGCAGAACAGAACGAGTTATTTAAGGAAAAGGTGGATATTTGTGATATTTCTCAGGAGTTAAAAAGGTCCTATTTAGATTATGCCATGAGTGTCATAATTGGCAGGGCCTTGCCTGATGTAAGAGATGGATTGAAACCTGTTCATCGCCGAATTCTCTATGCAATGCATGAGCTTGGTAACACCTATAATAGGCCTTATAAAAAGTCTGCTCGTATTGTTGGTGATGTAATTGGTAAGTATCATCCTCATGGAGATGCGGCAGTTTATGATGCAATAGTTAGAATGGCTCAAGATTTTTCAATGGGTTATCCGCTTATTGATGGACAGGGGAATTTTGGCTCTATTGACGGTGATTCTCCTGCTGCAATGCGTTATACGGAGGTCAGACTTACAAAACTTGCCCATGAGCTAATGCAGGATCTTGATAAGGATACCGTTGATTTTGTACCAAATTATGACAATTCCCTTATGGAGCCTTCTGTTCTGCCATCCAAGATACCAAATTTACTTATAAATGGTTCTTCTGGAATTGCTGTTGGAATGGCAACCAATATCCCGCCTCATAATCTTGGCGAGGTGATAGATGCCCTTATTGCATTAATTGATAATCCAAATTTAACAGTTGCAGACCTAATGGAATATGTGCATGGGCCTGATTTCCCAACTGCCGCCTACATTACTGGCAGAAAGGGTATTAAAGAAGCTTATGAGACAGGGCGCGGAATAGTTAAAATGCGTGCTCGTGCAACTGTTGAACAGGTTGCCAAAGGAAACAAAGAACAGATTGTTATTACAGAGATACCATATCAGGTTAATAAGGCAAAGCTTGTTGAAAGAATTGCCGCTCTTGTTCGTGATAAAAAAGTAGAGGGCATTCATTCTGTACGAGATGAATCAGATAGGCGAGGCATGAGGGTTGTTGTTGAACTTAAGAAGGATGGTGTAGCTCAAGTGGTATTGAATCATCTTTATAAACACACAGCAATGGAGACAAGCTTTGGCATAATTCTTCTTGCCATAGTAAATGGAAAGCCCGAGCTTTTAAATTTAAAAGAGCTTCTTTCTCATTTTTTAGAACATAGAAAGACAATAATTATAAGACGTACAACTTATCTTCTGAATAAGGCAAAACAACGAGCACATATTTTAGAAGGCTTAAAGATAGCCATAGACAATTTGGACGAAGTGGTATCGCTTATCCGTGCTTCAAAGACTCCTCAAGAGGCTAAAGAAGGCCTTATAAATCGTTTTGCTTTAAGTGAGGAGCAAGCTCAGGCAATTTTGGATATGAGACTCCAGAGACTTACAGGTCTAGAACTTGAAAAGATTATTGAGGAATATAAAAAGATCCTTGAAGATATAAAAGATTATGAAGATATCCTTGCTAGGGAGGAGCGGGTACTTGATATAATTAAAACCGAGCTCAAAGAGATTAAAGAAGAATATGCTGTACCGAGGCGTTCAGAGATAATAGGTGAGCCAAAGGAGATCAGGATTGAGGATCTAATTGCTGAAGAGGATATGGTGGTCACCCTTTCACACAGAGGTTATATAAAAAGAAATCCCCTTAGTCTTTATCGGAGCCAGAAACGTGGAGGTAAAGGCGTAACAGGGTTATCGACTAAAATTGAAGATTTTGTAGAAAGTCTCTTTGTTGCATCAACCCACGATTATTTTCTTTGTTTTTCAAATCTTGGAAGACTGTATTGGCTTAAAGTTCATGAGATTCCAGAGGCAGGACGTACCTCTCGAGGCAAGGCATTGGTAAATCTTCTACCAATAGATAAAAAGAAAAACGAATATATTGCTGCAGTTGTGCCTGTAAGAAATTTTGACGATAACAAATTTGTTATAATGGCCACCAGAAAAGGAATTGTTAAGAAAACACCACTAAAAGACTTCTCCCATCCTCGTCCTTCTGGAATTATTGCAGCTTCAATTAGAGAAGGAGATGAGCTTGTAACTGCATCTTTAACAGACGGCAGTGCTGATATCTTTCTTGCAACAAAACATGGTCTTTCTATTCGTTTCCCAGAAACAGATATTAGAGCTATGGGCAGACAGGCAGCAGGGGTAATAGGAATTCGTCTTAAAGATAACGATTCTGTTGTGGCTATGGTTGTAGTGGAAAGTCAGGATGGTTACATACTGACCGTTACAGAAAAAGGTTATGGTAAACGTACTGCTCTTTCAGAATATAGAGTGCAATCAAGAGGAGGTAAAGGCATTATAAATATTAAGGTTTCTGAAAAGGTGGGACTGGTAGTAGGAGTAGCACTGGTGTATGAAAATGATGAAATTATGCTGGTTGGTGCAAGTGGAAATATAATAAGAATGAGCGTTAAAGATATAAGAGTTACTGGAAGAGCTGCACAAGGGGTTAAGCTTATTCGTCTCTTAGAAAATGATAGGCTTGCAGCTATTGCAAAGCTTGGACTTAGTGAACAATGATAAAAAGTGTAGTTGTTTTAGGAGCGGGAAGTTGGGGTACTGCCCTTGCCATATTGCTTTCTGACAAAGGCATTGAAACCACCCTTTGGGCTAGGAATAGTAGGCATGCAGAGGAGTTAGAAAGAAATCGTGAAAATTTAAGGTATTTAAAAGGCTTTAAGTTCCCCGACGCTTTAAAGATTGCAAGTAATTTAAAAGAGGCCTTATCTCAAAAGGATGCTCTCCTTTTTGTTGTCCCATCACATGGTATGAGAGATATTGCCAAGAAGGTAAAAGAGTTTTTAGACCCTGCTAATTTGCCAAGTGCTATTATTTCTTGTGCTAAAGGTGTTGAAAATGAAACATTAAAGACCATGACAGAGGTTTTGGAGGAAGAGCTTCCAAAGGGTTGTGCTTCAACTCTTGCTGTTTTATCTGGTCCTAGTTTTGCGAAAGAGGTAGCGCAAAAGATGCCTACTGCTGTAACTGTCGCATCAAGTAGTCAAGATGTTTCCCAAGAAGTACAAAAGCTATTTCATACCAGTTATTTTAGGGTTTATTGTACCTATGATATTGTTGGAGTACAGCTTGGAGGTGCTATAAAAAATGTACTTGCAATAGCAGCAGGGATTTCAGACGGTCTTGGCTTTGGGACAAATTCAAGAGCTGCTTTAATAACAAGAGGGCTTGCTGAAATGTCTCGTTTGGGTCTTAAACTTGGGGCAAACCCTCTTACTTTTTCTGGGCTTGCAGGTCTTGGAGACCTTGTTCTTACGTGTACAGGGGATCTTAGTAGAAATAGACAGGTAGGTTTGAAATTAGGACAAGGTAAATCAATGCAAGAGATACTTTCTTCCATGTCGATGGTTGCTGAAGGGATAAAAACATCAAAGGCCTTATATGAACTTTCAAAAAAGCACGATGTTGATATGCCAATAACTTCTAACGTTTACAAGGTAATTTATAAGGGTTTAAATCCTAGACAATGCGTAAAAGCCCTTCTTGAAAGGCCTCTTAAGCACGAACTTCATGGGGTAGATTGATAATTTTATATGTACAAAAAGAGATTTTATAGGGCCTTTATGAAAAGAGAAGGCCTTGTTTCTTTTGAGGTAAGACATAAGGAGACAGATCTTTTTATTCTTGCTAAAAGAGACTTAGCAAAGGAGGTTTCTTCTTGGATAATAGAGGCAAGGGCTGCAATTGAAGAATATGCTATGTTGCATCCTGGTTTTTTAGAGTCGTTAATTCCATATCCAGATGACAATCTTGCTCCTGAGCCAGTTAAACAGATGCTTAAAGCCAGTAAGATGGCAAATGTGGGTCCTATGGCAGCAGTGGCAGGTGCAATTTCTGAGTTTGTAGCCCAAAAGATTTTAGATATCTTTCATGGCGAAGTGATTGTCGAAAATGGTGGAGATATAGCCCTTTATTTAGAACAGCCAATAGTTATTGGTATATATGCTGGAAATTCTCCGTTTTCTAATAAGATTGGAATTAAGCTTGAGCCTATGGACAGTTTGTTTGCAATTTGTACTTCTTCTGGCACTGTTGGACATTCAAAGAGTTTTGGAAAGGCTGATGCTGTAACCGTCATAGCAAAAAGTGCATCTTTTGCCGATGCCTTAGCAACTGCTATTGGCAATAAGGTCTTGTCAAAATATGATATAGATCCTTGCATAAAAGAGATGCAAAAATATTCTCAAGATGTTTTAGGGGGAGTGATAATTAAAGCAGATGCAATTGGTGCTTTTGGGAGGTTAGAGTTGGTTCCTTTGTAAGGGGGTAGTTATGTCTGAATATATGGAGGTAATAACAATAGGTACAGGTACTTGCGTACCTTCTATTAGAAGGGCAGGGCCATGTCAGTGCCTTCGTGCCTATGGATATACCCTTGTTATTGATATGGCCGCTGGTTCTTTAAGGCAATTATTAAAAGCTGGTATAAGGCAAGATGACATAGATCTTATTCTTTTTACTCATTTTCATCCTGATCATACTGGAGAGCTTGTGCCTTTTATATTTGCTTCTAAATATTCTCCTGCATATCGAAGAAAAAAACCTGTTTTTATTTGGGGAGCTGAAGGCCTTTCAGGCCTTTTAGAAGGTTTTTTTAAGGCATGGGGAGAATGGGCCCTTCCTCAAGATGATGCAGTGGTAATTGAGGAAATTCCTGTTAGCATGAAAACTTCACAGCAGTTTCCTCCTTTTGTAATTACTACTATTCATGTAAAACATACGCAGCAGAGTTTAGCCTATCGAATGGAAGGTCCAGAAGGCAAAAGTGTGGTTTTTACAGGAGATACTGACTTTTGCCAAGAACTAGTTGACATAGCACAAAATGCTGATCTTTTGATAATGGAATGTGCCTCACCTGAAGGACATAAAGTTCAAGGACATATGACTCCCTCTGAGGCAGGAAAGGTTGCTAAAAAGGCTCGGGCCAAAAAACTGGTACTTACTCACTTTTATCCAAATTGTGATAAAAGCGATATGATTACATCTTGTAAGAGATATTTTGATGGTCCAATTATATTGGCTGAGGATCTAATGAGGATTATAATTTAAATTAAGCTTAGGGCTTCTTGAATATAAACAATTTTTTGATAAATATTTTAATCGTAGCCGGCATAGCTCAGTTGGTAGAGCAGCTGATTCGTAATCAGCAGGTCACCGGTTCAAGTCCGGTTGCCGGCTCCAAATTATGTTATAGAGCTTGTATGTTAATGAGATAAAGATAAAAAACATGCCTTGTTGAGTTATGGTTAGCATCGTTAAATAGATGTTAGTTTAGGCACTTGTTTTTTAAAGAATAAAATCTTATAGGTAGCTTGAGCAGAGCCAAGGCCTTTGTCCATGGCTCTGCTTATTAACATATCAATCTGCCTTTTTTCTCATAAAGGTTGGCATATCTAATTCATCGTGATTAATTGAATCTAACCCTGTAAATTCACTAGGCTTAACTGTACTTCCATTTGCAACTTTTAATTTTCCTTTTTTAATACGATGTATTGGAAGTTCATCATCTTCCTCATGGATTTCTATCTTTCTTTTTCTTGCTGTTGCAATATTTGTGACTATAGGCTCTTCAATTGTTGGGGTTTGGCTCTCTCTTCCAATGCCAGTTGCAATAACTGTGACCCTTATTTCATCTCCCATATTTTCATCAAATACAGTACCCCAGATAATGTTAGCATCATCATGGGCTTCTTCATAAATAAGCGTTGATGCTTGATCTACCTCTTCCATGCTCAATGTGGCAGGACTTGCAGTAATATTCATAAGGATACCTCTTGCGCCACTTATAGATACATCTTCGAGAAGTGGATTCGCAATTGCCATTTGCACTGCCTCTAAGGCACGTCTTTCTCCTTTGGCAACGCCTGTACCCATTAACGCCATTCCCATTTCTGCCATTACTGTTCTAACATCTGCAAAATCCACATTTATGTAGCCTTGAACCACAATTAGGTCAGAAATACCGCGAACAGCATAATAGAGCACTTCATCTGCCTTTTTAAACATTTCAAGAAAGGGAGTATTTGGTTGTGCAAGGCTCTTTAATCGATCGTTTGGAATGGTTATTATGGTGTCAACTACTTCTTTTAGACGTTTTATTCCTTCTTCTGCCTGACAAGCGCGTCTTTTGCCCTCAAAACTAAAAGGACGTGTCACAACAGCTACAGTTAAGGCACCGAGCTCTTTGCTTATTTCAGCAATTACTGGAGCACCCCCTGTACCTGTTCCTCCTCCCATTCCTGCTGTAATAAAGACCATATCTGCTCCTTCAAGGGCGCTTTTAATCTCTTCTGCACTCTCTTCTGCAGCTTCTCGGCCAATTTCAGGCTTTGCACCTGCTCCAAGCCCCTTTGTAAGATTTCTGCCAAGTTGAATTTTAATGTCTGCCTTTGACATTTCTAGGGCCTGCGCATCTGTGTTTGCTGCAATAAACTCCACCCCTTGCAGTTCAGACTCAATCATATTGTTAATGGCGTTTCCACCGCCACCACCAACACCTATAACTTTTATTCTTGCCTGGAGTTCATTTTCTACAAATTCCAAGGGCATTTTCCCCTCCTCATTAATTTTTAAAGTCCAAACCAGGATTTCATTTTTCCTGTTACCTTACTTAATATGTTCTCCCCTTTCATTTTATGACGTTTATGGTTTTGAGGCCTGTCTCGAAAGCCGTACAGCACTAAACCAACTGCTGTAGCATATTCTGGGCTATTGACAGCATCACTTAAACCAGTGATATATTTTGGATAGCCTATGCGGGCAGGCAGTTGGAATATTTGATCTGCCATTTCACATATGCCTGGCAGTAAAGCTGAACCTCCAGTAACGACGATGCCTGAAGCAATATGTTCTTTAAGGTTAGTACGCTGAATTTCTTGATCTAAAAGGGTAAAGATCTCTTCAACTCTTGGTTCAAGTATTTCTGCCAAGATGTGTCGAGAAAGCAGTCTTGGCCTTCTATCACCAACACTAGGTACCTCTATCATTTCATCTTTTTTTACAAGAGATACTAAACATGTACCGTATAGTTTTTTTATCTTTTCAGCATCATTCATAGGAGTACGCAAGCCAACAGATATATCATAGGTAAGATTATTGCCACCAAGCCCTAATACAGCAGTATGCTTAATTGCTCCTTCGCAGAGTATAGCCAAGTCTGTAGTGCCTCCTCCAAAATCGATGAGTGCAACTCCAATCTCGCGTTCTTCATCTGTTATTACCGCATGAGCAGAAGCCAATGGTTGTAAAACAATGTCTTCAACTTCTAGTCCAGCACGATTGGCACATTTGACTAGATTTTGTGCAGCAGTTACAGCTCCAGTAACAATGTGGACTTTTGCCTCTAGGCGGACTCCCATCATCCCTACAGGATCAACAATTCCATCTTGATCATCTACAATGTATTCCTGAGGGATTATATGAATAACTTCTCTATCCATTGGAATAGCAACAGCTTGAGCAGCATCAATTACCCTTTCAACATCTTCTTCTGTAATCTCTTCTCCTTTTACTGCAATTACACCATGGCTGTTAAATCCCTTAATATGACTTCCTGCTATACCAATAAAAACAGAGTCGATTTCGCATCCAGCCATTAACTCTGCTTCTTCAACTGCTTTTCTTATGGAGTGGACTGTATTATCAATGTTAACAACCACTCCCTTTCTGAGGCCTATAGATGGATGAGACCCCACTCCAATTATCTCTATGGAGTCGTCATTCATTTCCCCTACAACAGCACAGATTTTTGTGGTGCCAATATCTAAGCCAACTACAATATCATAAGGATTTTCAGCCATAGTGTTTACTTACTCTTTAATTTGGCAAGTGCCATATCTTTTCCATAACCAACATTTACACTTAAGACTTTTTGATATTGTCCTGAATTATAGAGCTGAATAAGTATCTTTTCAGCTCTATAAAATTGCTTAACTAGTTTATTCCTGTCTAAATAAAAAGGTATTGCTTTATCAGCAGTATAAATCACAATTGTATTATCATCTGGAAAATATATTTGACTAATATTGTTAAAGCCAAGAGCACGTACACCTTTTTGAGACATTTTTATAATTTTTAATGCATCTGCAACCTTAGAATGATCAATAAGTGCATTGAGATTTTTCACATCGCTTACTGCTATCTTACCTGTTTCAACCCCTGTTATAATCGGAGCAGAAAAGGAGTCTTCTGGCAAAAGTGGTTTAAATGGGGTTCCAGTTGAATCTACCATATATATTCTCTGATTTATTTGAATCAAGCCTAAAGGAGTTCTTTCGTTTATATGTATATGAATGGAGTCTGGTAATCTTCTTTCGATACTTACATCTTTGATCCATGGGTTTTCTAAAATTTGGTTTCTTACCTTCTGAAGATTAATGGCAAATATGTTATCACCTTCCTTAATTCCACTGAGCTTTAAGATTTCAATAGTTGAAATCTTTTTATTTCCATCTACTTTCACTGAAGAAACATAAAAATATGGGCAACATTTCATCCATTTTTTTATGCCATAAACAGTTCCTACAATTCCTCCAATTAATAATAAAAATACAAAAGATATAAAAAGGAGTTTAGTAAATACTACTGCATTTTTTCTCTTTTTAGTTTTTGAGTTCTTAGAGGTTAATTTTGAGTTAAAACCTACTCGCATCATTGCCAGATGACCACCTCTTCTTTTAGGTAAATATTTGTTTCTTTTAATACTCGTTCTTTTATTATATCTATTAACCTCAAAATGTCTGCAGAGCTAGCATTTCCATTATTGACTATAAAATTGGCATGTTTTTTAGATACCTGCGCATCGTTTATAAAAAAGCCTTGCAATCCACATTGTACAATTAAATACCATGCAGGTATTTCCTTTGGATTTTTAAATATACAGCCAGCACTTGGCTTGCCAATAGGTTGAGTAGAAATACGTTTTTTCATAATTGATTGTATATTTTTTCTTGAATATTGTGCAGCTTGTGGATGAATACAGTAGTGTTTGTTTCTTTTTGTATTACATATGCGTATTTTAACCGCACATATTAAAGAGTTCTGTGGAAGATTAATTTTTCTGTACCCAAATGTATTCTTTGATACAGTTAACCAGTAACTACCATCTTTATTGATAATAAAAACCTCTTTTATGAAATCTCCTATGCTTATGTTATTAGCTCCAGCATTCATCGCTACAGCACCGCCTATAGAGCCTGGGATACCAAAAAGTGATTCCATCCCACCTAGATTATGTTTTAAACACCAATGGATAAAATTAGAAATTGTTGTTCCTGCATATACTTCAATAGAGTTTTTATATTGCATTATAGAGTTTAATTTAGAGAGATTTAATACAATATCTGGAGCTTTTTTAATAATTAGGTTGCTACCATTTCCTACTATTTTATATTCTAGGTTTCTCTTATGGAGAAATTTTACAACCTTTTCCAAACTATCTATAGTGCAAGGTACTAGATATAATCTAGCTATGTCACCCACTTTAATTGTTGTGAGCTTTTTCAGGTTTACATTTTCATATACTTTAAGATCTGTTATCGTTTTTAGATCTTTAACCAGTTGCAGCAATTTTTTCTCCTCTAATTAGCTCTAAAAGTTTTGTTCCTATTTTTCCAATAGCACCTGCACCTAGCGTAAAAACTATGTCTCCAGATTGTAAAGTTGGTACCACTAGTTCTGGAAGTTGATTTACATTTTTAACAAAGTGTACATCTTGGCCTGTTGTGCTCTTAATTAAATTGACAAGCCTTTGTCCTGATACTCCTACAATTGGGCTTTCACTTGCAGGATATATTTCTGTTATAAAGAGCCTAGTTGCATCTTGGAAACAAGTCGCAAATTCTTTCATTAAAAACCTGGTCCTTGTATAACGATGTGGTTCAAAAAGCACCACTATATTTTTATTAGGCCATATCTGACGTGCTGCCTTAAGAGTGGCAGATATTTCGGTTGGATGGTGAGCATAGTCATCAACTACAGTAATATCGCAATATGTTCCAAGTATTTCAAATCTTCTTCCAACACCTTTATAATTTTCTAAGCCGTTTTTTATAGTTTCAAAAGGTAGTTCAAGTTCCAGCCCTATGGCAATTGCAGCCAGGGAATTTCTTACATGGTGAAGGCCAGGTACTTTTAAGTTTATGTCTCCAAGTTCTTTATCTAAGTAAGAAACTTTGAAGCTTACTCCGGTGCCATTTGTCTTTATTTCATATGCCCTTAGATCAACATTCTTATTTAATCCATAAAGAATGTGTCTTTTTTGATTATTTTTTAGCACTTCTTGAACAAGTTTATCGTCGCCACACGCTATTACCACTCCATAAAAAGGAATCTTATCTGCAAATCTTGAAAAACTTTGTTTAATTTCATTTAAATCTTTATAAAAGTCTAGATGTTCTCTATCAATATTTGTAATTACAACAATGCTTGGAGTAAGCCTTAAGAAGCTGCCATCACTTTCATCTGCTTCTGCCACTAAAAAATCTCCACTTCCCCAATAGGCGTTTGTTCCAAGGCCTTTTACCTGGCCACCAATAATTACAGTAGGATCTAATTTGGCAGCATCAAACACAGAAGCAATCATAGAAGTTGTGCTAGTTTTGCCATGAGCTCCAGCAACTGCAATGCCAAATTTTTTGAAGCGCATGAGTTCTCCAAGCATTTCTGCCCTAGGGATGATTGGAATTTGAGCTTCTTTAGCAGCTATTACTTCTGGATTGTCTGGTTTTATTGCTGATGATACAACTATTACATCAGCGCCTGAGATGTTCTTCTGACTGTGGCCAATGAATATGGTGGCTCCATTTGCGTTTAAACGCTTTGTAATCATAGATGATTTAATATCTGAGCCAGATACCTTATATCCTAAGGTTAAAAGCACCTGTGCAAGCCCACTCATTCCTATGCCACCAATTCCAACAAAATGGATGTGTTGACTTTTATACATGTGTATTTATTCCTTGCCTTTCTAGTTCTTTTATATCCTTTACTTCTGTTAACTTATCTTTACTTAAAGACAATATGGAGAGAGCAATATCTTTTGCTGCACTTGGCCTTCCAAAGGCCTTTGCCTTTTTGGCCATCTCTATTAGTTTTTGTCTGTCGAGCATAAATTCTTCTATTTTAGAAGCTAAAGTAACGGCTCCTATTTCTCTCTCATTAAAGAATATGCACGCTCCTGCGTCCCTTAAAGCCTTTGCGTTCATTTCTTGATGACCATCTGTTGCATATGGATAAGGAATGCAGATTGATGGTTTCCCTAAAGCTGTAATTTCGGAAAGAGTACTCGCTCCAGCTCTGCAGATTATCAGATCAGCCCATGAATACGCAATCCCAATTTCATTTATAAATTCTTTTACTTCAACATCCATATTAAAGGCACTGTAGAGGTGTTGGAGCCTTTTTCTATCAACTGGGCCAGTCTGGTGAATTGCCTTGAAAGCCCTCCCAGATTGTTTAAGTATCTTTAGGGCAGAGCTAACAAGCCTATTAAGGCCACTTGCTCCCTGGCTTCCTCCTATTATTAAAATTTTAAGCGGAGTTTCATTGTCTTGCTTAATTGTATTAAATTCTTTAATAAATTGAATTATATCCTTTCTAATAGGATTTCCAAGACATTCTATGTTTTTCCCTTTAAAATAAGCCGTATTATCTGGAAATGAGGTAAATATCTTATCTACAAATTTTGAGGCAATCTTATTGGCAAGTCCTGGTATGCTATTTTGCTCATGTATTGCTGTTTTTATGCCGAGCATTTTGGCTGCAAATAGAACGGGTCCGGAAACATATCCTCCAACACCTAGTACAACATCTGGCTTAAATTTGATCAAAAGATGACCTGCCTTAATAATCGATACAGGTAAGTCTAAAAATGCAATCAAAAGCTGACTTAAATCCTTGCCTTTTATTGGTTTAACCGCTAGTGTTTTGTATTTTAAGCTTTTTTTAGCAAGTATATCTTTTTCTATCTTTCTTCCTGTACCAATCCACATTATATCTAAATGGCATAGCTCACTTAGGGCCTCAATTATAGCAAGGCCAGGGAAGATATGACCTCCTGTTCCACCACCTGTTACCACTATGCGCAATTTGTTATTCATACTTTTCTTTTAATTGCATCACTGCCCTTTTAAAGGCTTCTCCTCTTTGTTTATAGTTACTGTAAAGATCAAAACTTGCACATGCAGGGCTCAAAAGTACCTTATCTCCT
>CAYMRT010000228.1:0-11976 GCA_964392885.1 uncultured Desulfobacterales bacterium
CTTTGTTGATTAATATCATCAAAAGATTTTAGCTTCTGTTCGGTACCGTCATTTTGAGAACTATGTATAATCTCTTTACTTTTTATGATATTTTCATTCAATAAATGATTTTTTCTGATACCTTCTAAATGTTTAACATTCGTTTTTTGGCATGTGTCTAAATTAATATTTTCTTCTGATATGTCATGTTGAATGTTTTTAGTATTTATTTTATGCTGAACATTATTTTTATTACCGCTATTTATAATATTTTTTTCTTGTATAATTTGCTTATCGCTTGATGCATAGTTTTTTATATTCTGCTTGTATGTTTGTTTATTTTGTACGACTGTTTTACTATGTGAAATTGTCTCAATATTTTTTGTTGTATGTTGTTGTTTTTGATACGAAGTATTGTCTTCTTGCTGTTCTTGCTGCAGTGTTTTTATTGCTATTTTAGCATGAGCTTTATTTTGATTTTTAAATGGATTTTCTATGGTTTGTTGATCAGATTTAATAATTTGTTTTTTTAACTGCTTATTCAAGCTATCATTAATAATGATATTATTCTTGTTTTGATTTACTATCCTTTTTGCATTAGAATTTATATCTAATTGCTGTTTCTCTAATTCTTGTAACTTATCTTCTTTCTTTGTGAGCTGAGTATTTAGTCTATCTGGCTTCTTATTAATTTGTATTTGAAAGTCTTTTAAAGCTCTGATGAGTAATTTTGAATTAAGCACAACTGCTTTTTTAATTTGATCAGCTGTTGATTTGTTAGATACTTTATAAAATCGAATTTGCTGTATTGCTTTAGAAATATGTTTAGGCTCTATAATATGTTGTGGTTTAACCTGATCTCCTTTTGAATTATTTCTTAATATTATAGAAGCTAACTTTGAAAGATTTTCACTTGATTTTGCAAATAGTGTTAAAGATTCACTTTGAGGACGAGATATATTGTGTAAAAATTTTACTTCAAGAGGATAAGAAAGTTTCTGCACCTGCAGTTTTACTTTTTGTCCTACAACAACAGGAATTTTACTCTTCACTTTTAATATAACATTTTTATTGGTTTTCAGTTCAAAAGATTTATCATCTTTTGAAATAACAACACCCTCTACTGTTTCTCCAATTTTAAGACTTTTTAGCAAAGAATCTTTATCTGGAATACTTTTGGGGAGTTGCTGCTCAAAAAGATTTAAAGAATCAAGCTGCTTTTGCAAAATATTTATGATGAAAGATGGTAGCATATTTAAAAGTTTTTCCCTAATATTTTTAAATATATCGGCAACCAGGTATGTCAAGAAAAGTTTTAACTAGCAGCCATAGGCGTTGATGTTATAACCGAAAAACTCAAAGGCTCTTATAAGGCTTTTTTTCTTTTTGGGATTTAATGAATCAAAAAATTTCTTAAAAGTTTCTGGGTTGGCTTCCTCTCCGCAAATAAGCCTTTTTGCTTTTTGAGATTCCGTGTCGGCAAGGTTAGAGAATGAAAGGATTTTGTCTATGTCTTCTTGACAAAGTTTTTTGAGGAAAGGCCCTCCTTCTTCTATGCTTCCTCCTAGAAAAGCAAAACATCCTATCGAATCTTTAAATACATCAGGATCTGGAGTTATTATAACTGCTTGTTTACTGCATGATAATAAATTTAGAGTTGTTAATATTAGCATAAGAAGAGATGTCCAAAATTTGTAAGTTATGTTCATAATATTCCTCAAAATTTATTTGGATGTTACTTTTTATATGGCAAAAATTTATTTGTCAAACAAATTGTGAGAAAGTGATAAGATAAATTAAATACGATTTTTATTAAAAAAAAGCTATTTTTGATTAATGTTTGAGTCTTCTCTTATCTAATCATCTATAAAAAATGATCATATAAACTTTAAGACAAAGAAAATTTTTTAGGATATT
This sequence comes from uncultured Desulfobacterales bacterium, assembly GCA_964392885.1. GTDB lineage: Bacteria > Desulfobacterota > Dissulfuribacteria > Dissulfuribacterales > QOAL01 > JAADCZ01. Next base: position 1,897 of record CAYMRT010000228.1, read on the forward strand.
TCAGATAAAAAAGCTCTTTTAAGTCTTGACTAAGATGGTATTTATGATATTATTAAAAAAATGAGATTCTCTTCTCATAAATTAGGAGGTTTTACTCAATGAAACTTTTAACTCTTCATGAACTTAGGCAAAAAAGAGAGATTGTTAATAATATTGATTGGGATATGACCCCAGAAAAGGCAATAGATATGTATTTGGAATGGGGAGCAGGTTGGACAAGGGGTAACGATTTTGTTCGAAGCGGTGACGATGAGTCTATATACTTTGTTTTGTATGATTGGGAAAAGCCCCCACAGGTCACTTTGTTAAGGAGAAATTCTAAAGAAGTTGAAGAGATTGCCAAGATACCCATTGATGAGAAGTTTTATATTAAGACTATTGAAGAAGGTGGTTTAAAGGCTGGTGTCGGTGTTTACGCCCCTACCAAAGAGTTAAAAAAGTGGTTGTCCGAGGTACTTTCAGGGCCGCCAGTAGAATAATAGCTTTTCTATCCCCTCCTTTCTTTAGTTGAACTCCTTCCTCCATCCTTAGGCTGCCATAAAAATGGCAGCCTTTTTTATTATTTGAAATTTTGTTGACGCTCTTAACTTAACTATCTATTGTTTCTTCGTGAATATATTAATGGGTGTTTTGAGATGTTTTTGGTTACAATAAAAAAACAAGTATTTTTAGCAGCTAGTATATGGTCAGTAGTAGGTATCTTTTTATTTCTAAGGGGGCTTTTAAATATTATCCAACTAACTGATCCGTATAAGTACTTATGGCTTTTGGCAGCATTATTTTTAGGTCTGATTAAGGCCAAAGTGGTACTTGAGAAAAATGCTCAAAAAATTTCTAATAGAATTCTTTCCCGTCAAAATCCATCATCCATATTGGGCTTCTTGCCTTTGAAAAGTTGGTTACTTATTGGAAGCATGGTTGCTTTTGGTTTTTTTTTGAGGCATAGCAGTATCAATAGATCATTAGTGTGGAGTATTTACATAGCGATTGGAGCAGCCTTATTTGCATCAAGTCGAATTTTTTGGAGTGTATGGAAAGCTACTGAGTAGATCTTGCAATTACAATATAACCTAAAACGGGTTTCCCTTGTTCTTTCCTAAGTATAGTTTCTTGAAGATCTATACATTCCATTTTGTTTTCATTTAATGAACCGATAATATACTCCTTTTTATGAGAAAATCTTCCTGATGTGCCAAGGGCAAAATCTTCACCTGAATCCTTTAGCGCTTCAACGGAAAAACCAAAAAATCCATTATGGACAAGATATTTTTTTATAATGGCAAATAATTGCGACAGTTCACCAAAATAACAAAGACAATCAGAACTATATATATACTCAAACTCTATATCAATTGGCCATGGATTTAAAATATCTGCCTTGATTAGCTTATCAAAAATGTCCTTTGCTTTTGCTTTTTTTAACATTCTAGATGAACAGTCTATTCCATAAAGCAGTTTTGCATAGGGCCTATAAAATTCAGCACCTAACCCTGTTCCACAACCAAGATCTAATATATTAGAATTTTCTTTAAGGTACGGTTGAAAAAGTTTAAACAGCTTTTTAGGGGTTTGATATTTTAGTTCCTTTAAAAGTTTTTCCTCAAAAACATCCGCACAATGATCAAATGTCTTCTCTATGTACTCAACCGGTGCTCTTTGGGGAATTTCTTTTTGCTCTATACATTTTAGAAGAAAAAGAGCCGTAGGCTCTTCTTGCTTTTGTGTTAGAACTTCTTTTAAATAGTATTTGGCCTCTTTAAAGCGTTCTAATCTAAATAAAAGACAACCTAAATTAAATTTAGCTGGGATATAGTTATTATTAATTTCAATTGCCTTTTTAAAGTTCTTTTCAGCTTCATAAAAGTGATTGGCTTCTTCAAAAGCTACTGCTAGATTATTGAAAGATGGTGCATAATTAGGTAATAATTTTGTCGCCTTTTTAAAGGCAGTTATTGCCTCTGGCAGCTTGCCGAGAGCCTTAAAGATTAGTCCCAAATTATTCCATGCATGTCCGAAATTAGGGTTATGCTTAACTATTTTTTCATAAAGTTGTTTAGCCTCTTTATATTTTTCTTTTATATGATATAGTCTCGCAAGATTATATAGAATGTAGATATTCTTGTTATCGATTTGGGCCGCTCTTTTTAATAGCTTTTCAGCTTTGTCAAAGTTGCCTAGCTCTACATATATAGTGCCAAGATTGCTTAAAACTGGAAGATAATCAGGCATTATTTGTAAAAATTCTTCGTATAACCTTGAAGCATGAACTAATTTACCTGAATTTTGTGCAAGTTTAGCACTATTTAAGATTTTTTTTAGCTTATTTGTTTGCATAGTTTTTTGATCTTGCTAAGAGAATTAATTCATTTAAACTAGTATTTTAGTTTTTCATGTTTTAAACTAAACTTCAAATATATATAGATCAAACATTTTATTTAGTTAATTAAATGGATAGTAATAAACTTAAAAAAATAACAATTTGGTCATTTATATTATCATTTTTAGTGATTGTTAAAGCTGCCTATGCTGGTAATTTTTTAACTCTTGAGAAGGCTTTTAAGATAGCTCTTGAAAAAAATCCTACACTTCTTCAGGCAAGGGCACATAAAAAGCAAACAGAAGCCAAGGTGTTAAAGGCAATAGGTGCTTTTTTGCCCAAGGTAAATCTGGAACTTGGCTACACTAGATCGAATAATCCAGTCAAGGTGTTTTCAGACAAGCTTAACCAAGCAGATTTTACGCCTAATGACTTTGACGTGAATGTCTTGAATGATCCCAATTATAGAAGTGCTTGGCAAGCAAGGATTGTAATGTGGCAGCCTATTTTTAATCAAGGAAGAGAGTTTATTGGTTATAAAACCTCAAAATTGGCAGACACAATATCGTTGTTAACGGTAAAAACAGCAGCTCAAGGTGTGTTGTTTAATGTAGAAAAGGCATATTCTCAGGTTTTATTGGCAAAAGATAAAGTAGAGGTGCTTGAGTCGGCTTATAATACAGCAAAAGTGCATACCAGGTTGGCTCAAAAGAGATATGATGCAGGGTTGGTTTTAAAGTCTGATGTATTAAGTGCTCAGGTTTATCTGTCAGAAATAGAGCGTGAACTTTTTCAAGCAAAATCAGATTATAGCGTAGCTATGGCAGCGCTAAATACAGCTTTAGGTGAAGATCAGCAAAAAGAGTGGCAATTAAAACCCCTTAGTAGTGAATTGCAAGAGCCAGGGAAACTTAACGATTGGATTGAAAAGGCTAAAAAGTATCGTCCTGAATATCTTGTGGCCAAAAGTCAGTTAGATATTGCAGAATATGGCTATAAACAGGCTGTTTTTCAATTTTTGCCATCATTTAATTTACAGGGGATTTATCAAACAGATAGAGAGAACCTTGCATACTTTGGTGGAGATTCTTGGACGTTTATGGCTACTATGTCTATGAATTTATTCAATGGATTTAGTGATAAGGCTTCAATTGAAGAGGCAATAGCGAAAGAAAGACAGGCTAAGGCTAAGCTTAAGGAGGTTGCTCAAAAAATAGAACTTGAGGTGCGTAAGTCTTTTTATGCCTTTGAAACTAGCCAGAAGCAATTGGCAGTTGCAAAAAAGGCTGTTGTGCAAGCAAAGGAAAGCCAGAAAATCTTAAAAAATCGCTACGAAAACGGTCTTGCGTTGATGGTAGAGTTGCTTGCTGCTGATACAACCCTGAAGAAGATGATGCTTCAAGAAGCAAATGCAAAATTTAAGGCAAGGCTTGCATGGTCTGATTTGATGAGAAAGGTGGGAATACTTGGTAACGACATTTTAAGTGATGAAATAAAGTATGTGGCAAATGAGAGGTAATATGCACAGAAAAAAGGCAATATTGATATTTTTCTGTATGTTTTTTGTTGGAACCACTGTAACTTTTTATGGTTGTAGCAATGATAAGAATAATAAAAAAGACATTAGTGCAGCAAAAACATTTAAAGCTGAAACTAAAGTAATAGAGAAGACCAGAGTACCTATAATTAAAGTGTTTCCTGGCAGGCTTCGCTCAAAAGTGCAGATAGTTTTAGCGGCTAAAATGCCCGGTTTTATAAAAGAGGTGCCTGTCCAAATAGGGCAAGAAGTCAAAAAAAACGAGTTGTTAGTAGCAATAGATGATACTGACATAAGGGCAAGAATAGAGTCTCTTTATGCAATGAGAAGAGCCGCTAAAGGAGAGTTAAATGCAATTGAGGCTAAATATCAATATGCAAAGATAAATTATGAGAGGTTTAAAAGGCTTTATCAGCAAGAATCTGCAACAAAAGATGAACTCGATAGGGCAAAAACCCAGTTTGAGGCACTTAAAAATCAGGTAAAGGCCATAATTTCTAAAATATCCAGTATTGATGCTCAATTAAAAGAGGCTCAAAATCAACTATCATATTTAAGGATTAAAGCCCCTGTTGATGGATGGATAACAGAAAGAATGGTAGATCCAGGTACTTATGTAAATCCTGGCCAACCCTTAATAAGGCTTGATGGAAAAGATGTGGGTTTTTGGTTTGAAGCAGATATTGATGAGTCATTAATTGAACGAGTCAAACCAGGTGATTCATTAACTGTATTAATACCATCTATAAAAAAGGTTATTGATGCAAAAGTTGAGCATGTGCAAAATTCCGCAAATCAAAATACTAATACATTTACTTTACTTGTTGATTTAGATGATGCTGACTTAAAAAGTGGAGTTTTTGGAAGGATAATTATTAATCTTGGCCATACTCAAAAGGTTCTGTTACCTCAAAATGTAATTTTGAAAAGAGGCGGTATCTATGGAGTATATGTTGTAGATCAAGAAAATATATGTCACTGGCGGATTATACGCACAGGTAAAAAGTGGATTATAAGTGAGGGAAGGTTTATTCCTATTTTACCTGATATAGATTTAGCTACGGCTTCATCTAATGGAAAGGTGTTTGTTACGGTTTTAAGTGGGGTTAGTCCTGGAGACAAGATAGTCATTTCAAATTTGGCTCAAGCTAGTGAGGGGGCACGCATTGAGTAAAAAAGATCAACCAGAAAGGCATTATATAACCCATAAGGCCCCATTTCTTACTTGGATTACTAAGACGTTTGTTGATTCTAAGCTTACAGGTTTAATAATTCTCTTTTCTCTTCTTCTTGGGGCCTTTGCAATATATTTCACGCCAAGTGAAGAAGAGCCACAAATTGTGGTACCAATGGTTGATGTTATGGTGAGTATGCCTGGTGCCTCTCCCGAAGAAATAGAGAAAAGAGTAGTTGGCCCAATGGAGAGGCTTTTGTGGGAGATTCCTGGAGTTGAATATGTTTATACAACTTCAATGGATGGCAGGGCCTTGGCTGTAGTGCGTTTTTATGTAGGTGAAGATACAGAAGATAGTTTATTAAAAACCTATGACAAGCTTTATTCACACTTTGATTGGATTCCTCCTGGATGTAGCAAACCCCTTTTAAAGAGTCACTCAATTGATGATGTACCAATAGTTAGCATTACCCTCTGGGGTGATGGCTATGATGCCTTAACTTTGCGACAGATTGCCGCAAAAGTTAGAGAAGAGATCAAGCAAATTCCTGGCATTAGCCAAACCTTTATAAAAGGTGGTCTCAAAAGACAGTTAAGGATTAATCTAAAGCCTCAAGCGCTTTCAAGCCTTGGATTAGATGCAGTAGATGTTATTCAGGCTCTTTCCTCTCAGAATCAAGCTTCATGGATTAGTAATATTACAAGCGATAATTATGCATTTTCTTTAAAGCTTAACAATTTTTTTTCATCAAAGGAGGATGTAGCTCAAGCCATAGTCAAAGTAGTAAATGGTAAGGTTGTTCGCCTTGGCCAAGTTGCAGAAATTTTAGATGGGCCTGAAGAACCTGAATCGTATGTACTTATAGGAGCAGGGGCTGGGCATAAGGAAAAGAAAGGCGTTGAATTTGAACCAGGGGCATTAAAAACCGCTGTCACTATAGCTGTTGCCAAAAGAAAAGGGTGGAACGCCACTTTTTTGGCAAATGAAGTAATAAATAAGGTTGAAGCAATTAAGGGTTTTATACTGCCTGAAGATGTTCATTATGTAATAACAAGAGATTATGGTGAAACTGCCAGGGAAAAATCAAATGAGTTATTAGAGCATCTGGCAATTGCGACTATCTCTGTTGCCATATTAATGGCATTGCTTCTAGGAATAAGAGCAAGTCTGGTAGTTCTTGTAGCGATACCGGTTACCTTAGCCTTTACCCTCTTTATTTACTATATTCATGGATATACTCTTAATAGAGTAACGCTTTTTGCACTTATTTTTTGTATTGGTATCTTGGTAGATGACCCAATAGTTGGTGTTGAAAATATAGTTCGCCATGTTCGCCTTCCCTTCAATAAGGGGCGCCCTTTAAAAGATATTATAGTAGAGGCAGTAGTTGAGGTAGGTAGCCCCCTTATTTTGGCAACGTTTACAGTGATTTTTGCTATTTTACCTCTAGCTTTTGTTAGGGGGCTTATGGGGCCATATATGCGCCCTATGCCAGTTGGCGCCTCTGTTGCTATGTTTCTTTCAATGATCATCTCTTTTGTTATTACCCCATGGACTGCCTACCATATTTTAGGGAGAAAAGAGCAAGGAAAGGAAGAGAAAGATAATTGGCTCGACAGAATTTATCGTTGGGCAATGGGACATCTTATTGAAAAGCCCTATCAAAGATGGCTGTTTCTTGGATTCATGGCCTTTCTGTTTCTTTTGGCATGCTCTTTAATTTATTTAAAAATAGTTCGTGTTAAGATGCTGCCTTTTGACAATAAAAGCGAATTCCAAATAATAATTGATATGCCTGAAGGTACTGCTTTAGAAGAGACGGCAAAAGTGGCAGAAGAACTAGGCTTTGTTTTATCAAAAGAAGATGTTGTAACAGATTATGAAATTTATGTGGGGACTTCAGCGCCATTTAATTTCAATGGTCTAGTGAGGCATTATTATTTAAGAAGTGGGCCAAATGTAGCAGATATCCAGGTTAATCTTATTCCCAAAAATGAGAGGGATGAGCAAAGTCATCCTATTGCTAAAAGATTGCGTCCAAAGCTTCAAGCTGTTGCTAAAAAATATGGTGCAAGGATAAAGGTAACAGAGATTCCTCCTGGTCCTCCTGTTCTCCAGACTCTTGTTGCTGAAGTATATGGGCCAGATTATAAAGCACAAATAGAGCTTGCCCAAAAAATTAAAGAGATATTTGAGCATACAGAGGGAATAGTTGATGTTGACTGGTACATGACTGACCCACAAATTGAATATAAGGTGGTTGTGGAAAGAGATAAGGCAGCACAGTTAGGAGTATCTCCAATGAGAGTGTTGAATGTGCTTAGAGCTCAAGTTGCAGGTATAGAAGTAGGGCTTTTGCATGTGCCAGATGCTGAGGAGGATATCCCAATTATAATTAGGTTGCCTCGCTCTGAACGTTCTTCTCCGTTTGATTTATCCACAATCAAGATAAAATCCATGTTTGGCAATGTAATTTCTTTAGATGAAGTGGCACATATTGAGAAACAAATAAAACCTCATCCGATTTATCACAAGAATTTGAAAAGAGTTGTATATGTAACTGGTGATGTAGCAGGAGAGGAAGAGAGCCCTGTTTATGCCATCTTAAAAGTTAATAAGGCCCTTGAAAAATTAAAAACTCCAGATGGTAAAGAGGGGATAGAAGTTTATTATACCACTCAGCCTTTTGAACCTGACAAATGGGCTATGAAGTGGGATGGAGAGTGGCAAGTTACATATGAAGTGTTTAGAGACATGGGTATTGCATTCGCTGTTGTTGTAGTTCTCATTTATGTAGTAGTTGTTGGGTGGTTTAAGTCTTACACTGTTCCTTTAGTAATTTTGGCTCCAATACCCCTTTCGCTTATTGGTATAATTCCTGCTCATGCAATTATGGGGGCTTTTTTTACTGCCACATCCATGATTGGATTTATTGCTGGTGCAGGAATTGTAGTTAGAAATTCTATTATTCTGGTTGATTTTATTGAGCTTCGTTTAGCAGAGGGAATGCCAATCGAAGAGGCAGTGATTGATGCAGGGGCAATACGTTTTAGACCAATGCTCCTTACTTCTTCAGCAGTTGTAGTTGGTTCCTTTGTGATACTTTTTGACCCAATATTTCAAGGTCTTGCCATTTCTCTTATGGCAGGCGAGGTTGCAGCTACTATTTTTTCTAGGATGGTGGTACCAATTCTTTACTATTTAGATTATAGAATTACCCATGAGAAGAGGTTAGTGTTTTGAAAGCCAAAAAAAGGCCAGTTTTATCTTCAGGGGTTATAGTTGTAAGAAGAGATGATGATAACTCTTGGAAGTTTCTGTTGTTAAGGGCATATGGTTACTGGGATTTCCCTAAAGGACTTGTAGAAGAAGGAGAAGATCCAATAGAGGCAGCCAAAAGAGAAACTAAAGAAGAGACAACAATTTCTGATCTTAATTTTAGATGGGGTTACGATTTTAAAGAAACAAATCCATATAATCAGGGAAGAAAGATTGCAAGATACTATTTAGCTGAGACAAAGACCAAAGACATTTTCCTTCCAGTTAATCCAGAAATTGGAAAGCCAGAACATGACTCTTATAAATGGGTAAGTTTTGACGAGGCAAAAAGGTTAGTTGCACCAAGGGTCCTAGAGGCGCTTGAATGGGCTGCTCAAAGACTTGGCATAATAAGTAGTAGCCCCATAAGAAATAACAGTAAGTAAATAATCCTTAAATAATTGGTGTGGGATAGTTTTTTATAGATTTTATTTCCAGTATAAGTGCCGACAATTACAGGTATTACTCCTATCCCAAATAATTTTACAACCTTAGTTGTTGTTATCCCCATAAATAGATGAGCGGTAGCTATAAGAAGTCCTGTTAAAAAGAAGAAGCCTGATAAGGTGGCTTTAATTTCATCTTTTTGCCAATTAGTAAGGCTTGTATAAATAATGGTAGGAGGGCCTCCTGCACTAAAAGCAGCTCCTATTGTGCCTGTTAAAAATCCTGCTATTACTCCCCAAAATGGATTTAATTTTTTGGGCCTTGCAACAATAAAAAGTTTATAAGTACTGTAAAATATTAATATTAGCCCTAAAAGTTTTTTTATTATAAGATCTTCTACTGTTTTTAAAATATATGTGCCTAACAGTATCCCTGGTAAGCATCCTATAAATATTGGGCCTATCTTTTTCCAATCGAGATGGTTTTTAAGGTTAAGGCTTAAAAAAGAAGTGATTACAAGACCAATTAGTATGCAAAAAGGAGTGGCTACTTTAGCAGGAAGAAATTGCAGCAGCAGTGGCATTGCAACAAGGGCTGAGCCAAAGCCACTCAACCCTTGAACAAATCCAGCCAGATAGGCAATACAACCTACTAAGATAAATTCTAGATTCAATTTTTAAGCTTGATCTAACTTATGTTATCAACAGCCCTCTTAAATCCATCTTCTGATCGTTTTATAACCTCATCATCCACACAGAATGCAATACGGATGTAGCCAGGTTGACCAAAGCCTGAACCCGGAACGGTAAGAATGAGTTCTTTTTGTAAAATTTTTACAAATTTTGTTTCATCAGAAATGGGGCTTTTAGGGAAAAAATAAAAGGCACCTTGAGGTAAGGTAAATTCAAGTCCTGCCTTGTCTAGGATTTTGGCAAAAAGGTCTCTTCTTCTTTCATATATTGATACATCTACATTAGCTGTAGCAGCTTTAGCAACAACCCTTTGCATAAGAGCAGGAGCATTTACATAACCTAGTATTCGATTTGCAAGAGTAAGCGCTCCTAGAAGTAAGTCTTTTTCCTCTGCTTGTGGATGAACTGCAACATAGCCAATTCTCTCTCCAGGTATAGATAAATCTTTTGAAAAGGATGTTGTTATAATTGTATTGCGATAATGAGTCATAAGTGGAGGCACTGAGTTCCCTGAAAAAACGAGCCTTCTATATGGTTCGTCTGAAATAAGAAATATTCGTTGTCCTTTCTTTTCCATTTCTATAAGTAAATTTGCAAGCTCTTTTATAGAGTCTTCACTGTAGATAACTCCAGAGGGATTATTGGGAGAATTTA
>CAYMRT010000229.1:0-3756 GCA_964392885.1 uncultured Desulfobacterales bacterium
ATTTATTGGCCGTTTGAAAATAAAATGCATCAAAAAGATGCTTTTTAGAAGAAGAGTTGAATAAAAAGAAAGATTAATTAGTTGATCCTGAAAAACCTCATAACCTTTGAAAATAACTAGCTTTTCAGTGAAAAAGGGGTATATTATCTGCAAGGAAATTCTATAGAAAGGGGCATTTTCTTGCAGATTTTACAATGAGACCGAAGCCATCTCCAAACAAGGATATACAGGGTAATCTGTTCAAGATGGAGCTTAAGAGGATCATTAATATGGGTCATCCCATGGTAAAATTGGCAGATGCTATAGATTGGGATCGCCTAGATGAAGTTTTTGGTAAGAGCTACTGTCCTGATAACGGGAGACCAGCCATTAGCACCCGTTTGATGGTGGCCCTTCATTATCTCAAGTACACCTTCAATTTGAGTGATGAAGATGTACTAGAGGGATGGGTGGAGAATCCGTACTGGCAGTATTTGAGTGGAATGAAATATTTTGAGCATAGATTACCTATTAATCCTTCGAGTATGAGCAGATGGAGGAAACGTATCAGAGAGACAGGAGCTGAGGAGCTTTTGAAGGAGACTATTTCTGCAGGGTTAAAGCTAAAGGCCATCAAAAAAAGCCAATTAAAGCGAGTCAATATAGACACTACAGTGCAGGAGAAATTTATTCGTTATCCCACAGATGCCCGGCTGTATGATCGAGCCAGGGCGCGACTGGTTGTGCTAGCCAAGCAGAGGGGGATAGAACTTCGTCAGACCTACAATCGTCTTTCTGGCGAAATGCTCATGATGCAGAGTCGATATGCTAGGGCCAGGCAGATGAAGAGGGCAGCCAAATGCACCAGAAAGCTCAGGACCTGGCTTGGGAGGGTGATAAGGGATATTGAGCGTAAATGCGTATCACCAGACAAAGAGCTTAAAAAGGCACTTGAAATTGCAACAAGGATTTACAATCAGCAAAGGACCGACAAGCAGAAGGTGTACAGTTTTCATGAGCCCCATGTGGAATGCATTTCAAAGGGCAAGGCCCATAAAAGATATGAATTCGGGTGTAAGGTTTCAGTAGCAGCCACTAGCAAAGGGGGTTGGTTTGTAGGCTCAAAGGCCTTTCATGGCAATCCCTATGATGGCCATACCTTATCAAAGGCCATTGAGCAGATAGAGAGAATAGCTCAGAGACCAGAGCACATATTTACTGATCAGGGTTATCGAGGACACGATTACAATGGAGATATTCAAATACACGTGGACAAACGCAGACGTGGCAGGACGGCCAAGAGTCTCTGGAAGTGGATGAAGAGACGAGCTGCCATAGAGCCTGGCATAAGTCACTTGAAGCACCATCACCGTATGGATCGCAATCGTTTAAAAGGAATACTAGGAGACTGCCTGAATGCAATTCTTTCAGCAGCAGGTATGAACTTCCACAAGCTGCTTCGCTGGGCAGCAGCCCTTTTGCGCATAATTTTGAGGACAATAAATCCCAATTTTAAAGCAGTCTGTATGGCATGAAAAGGGCTTTTTCAGGATCAACTATTTTAAAGAAGCAGAAATCTTCTTATTGGATGAGTTAGCAAAAGGAGAAAGAAAAAGTGCAAATAAAATTCATATAGGTGTAGCACTTAAAAAAAAGATAAGTCTTGACGAACAAAAAGCAGGAGCAAGAAAAATCAGACAAACTTTAGGGCTTAAGTCACATCATCCCCTTAAAATATCATTTATAAAAACAGATGAAAAAGACAAGCTCTTAAAACATTCTCCTAAGAAACTGTAGAATATATTTTAAGCTAGTAATTAAAAAAATTTTTGTGTAAATAATAACTTTTTGAAAATATATCATTCTTTTTATCTTGAGCATAAATAAAAAAAATGTATATTTTTGAGGCCTTTTAAAAATAGGAGGTATACTTGATAATAACTATTGATGGTCCTGCTGGTGCAGGAAAAAGTACAATAAGTAAAAAATTAGCGTCAGAATTGGGTTTTATATATCTTGATACTGGTGCTATGTATAGAGCCTGTGCTTTATATATGTTAAGAAAAGGCGTTGATATTGGTGATGAAAGTCAAGTTATTCCTTTTCTTGATGAAATTAATATCAGATTCGATGATCAAAAAATATTTCTTAATTCTCAAGATGTAACAGAAGAAATAAGGACCCCTGAAATTGATCAGGCAGCATCGAAAATATCTAAACTTCAGTCTGTTAGAGAAAAATTGACTCGTTTACAGCGTCAAATTGCAAAAGGTAAGAATATAGTGGCTGAAGGCCGTGATATGGGAACAGTTGTTTTCCCTGATGCTCAAATTAAAATTTTTCTTACTGCAAGTGCAGAAGAGAGAGCAAAAAGGCGAAAAAAACAACTAGAAGAAGCTGGACAAATGGTGTCATATGAAATTATATTGCATCAAATTAAAAAACGTGATAAAGCAGATTCTACAAGGGAGATTGCTCCATTAAAACCAGCTTCAGATGCTGTAGTTATTGATTCAACAAACATTGGCCCAGAGGATGTTATTTTAAAGATATTAAAATTATATAAAAAAGAAGAACATGATAGGAGTGAGTTATGACTACCAAAACTACTACCTCTGACGAATTTGCATTTAGCATAGACAATTGTCTAGGTTTTATTGCAAATCGTTTGGTTAAGGCCTTTTTAAAGGTTCTGGATTATAAATTGGAAGAGTTTAACCTTACTGGAGCACAATTTTGTGTGCTTACAAAACTATTTGAAGAGGAAGGTCTTACTCAAACGCAACTGGCCCAAAGGCTTTATATTGAAAGCCCCACTTTAGTTCGTACTCTTGATAGGCTTGAAGAAGCTGGCTTAATTGAAAGGAGACGCGTTCCTCAGGATAGAAGGGCCTTTCATATCTTTTTGACTGATAAAGGCAAAGATTTAAGGGGTATTTTAATGGAAAAGGGGCAGGAAGTTCATGAGATTGCAGTGAAAGATTTAAGTGAAAATGAAATCGAAATGTTAAAAAGTCTTCTTTTTAAGCTTTGGCAAAATTTAGAAGCTGGAGCACAAGGTGCAAAAGATGCTGCCAAGAAATGATCTTCAACTTAATAATTTGTTATAAAGGTCAAGTGGCTGAGGATCTTTTTTGTGAAAATAGTTTTGAGAAAAGTTCTAGTAAATCTTTTAGCTTAAATGGCTTGGATAAAAGAGCGTCAATGCCTTTTTCTTGTAAGTCTTCGTCTTTATAGGTATGACCCCAGCCAGTCATCAAAACAACTTTTGTTGAGAGATGTTTTTCTTTTATGAAGGCAGCAAGGTCCCAGCCACTTATTTTAGGCATTCCTAAATCTGTCAAAATTACATCAAATTTTTCTTTATCTAGCTTAGAAAGCGCTTCTTTAGGATCTGTGCATGTAACTACATCATTACCTAAATTTTCTAGCATAATTTTAATTAAATCTACAATTTGAGATTCATCATCAACTACAAGTATTTTTAACTTCTTTGAAAGTTTATCATCTTTTGCGTTATTTTTATTTTCTGGTTCAATTACTTCTGAGGTATTAGGAAAGAAAATGTAAAAAGTAGTGCCAAGACCTTTTTGTGAACTGACTTTAATTTCTCCTCCTACATTTGTTATCAGTCCATAAACTATACTCAAGCCTAAACCAGAGCTACCAGTTTCTTTGGTTGAAAAATAGGGATCAAATATATGTGGTATAGTCTCTTCATCCATACCTATCCCAGTATCCGTTATTTCAATTACTGCTTTTGAATCTTTTTTATAT
>CAYMRT010000230.1:0-1803 GCA_964392885.1 uncultured Desulfobacterales bacterium
AGTTGCCTGGCGGATCAAGGAGATGTTGCGTTGGGTGAATATGGCAGTCACTTCCCAGGCTGCTTGCTGGAGGCTTTCCAGGTTTATCAATTTTGCCTTAGACTTGATAAAAGGCAGCACCAACCTGACACCAGTACAAAAGGCCTTGAAGACGGTAGAGCGTCACAGAGACAGGATATTGGCCCGATGGGGCAATGACTATACCAATGCCAGACTGGAGAGCCTGAATGGGCTTTTTCTGGCAGCCAGAGCCAGGGCCCGTGGATACAGGAACATCAACACCTTCATCACCATGATCTACCTCATCGCTGCTCCAATAGACCATATCCTGAAATCCACATGAAACGTCGAAGAACCATATTTTTCATCCACCAACAAAACAAAGGTAGTGCCAAACACTATTAGTGCGTCAATATATTACTGATTTTACAAAAGAAGTTTTGGGCAACTGTTAAAGATGAGTTTAAAAAATGGTATACAATCTCCCGGGGCTAGACACTCAAAGAGGTATTGTCTGATTGGTTCAGGCATTATAATCAGGAAAGGTTTCATCAGGATCTGGATTACAAGACTCCTAATGAGGTCTATGAATTTGCAGAGGCTGCCTAAACAGGCATTTATCAGTGAAGACGAACAAAAAATGCCAAAAATGCTGTTCGAAAATCGGGAACCATTTCATTTATTACAGGGACACCACTTTAGTTCAGTCCAATTTAGTGTAAATATGTAATAACCGTAATGTTATCGTATCCTCCTGCCTTGTTAGCTGCTTCAACAAGATTTTTTGTGATTGTTTGAGCACTGTTATCCTGTCTAATTATTTTTCCAATTTCCTCATCCGGTAGCATGTCCCATAGACCATCGCTGCAGAGCATTAACTTATCACCCTTAGTCAGGCTGTGAGTATAAAAAGAAGGATCTGGCTTTAAACCAATTCCCAATGCCTTGGTTATCTGATTTTTAATCTTGCTTTGTCTTGCTTCTTCCTTGGTAATTTTGCCCTCTTTGAAAAGTTCCCACACAACTGAATGATCTTCTGTTAGCTGAGTTAGTTCGTCTTGGTGAAAAAGATATGCACGCACATCTCCAATATGGCTCAAGTATAATTGATTTTCTTGTAAGAACGCAGTAATCATAGTGGTACCCATTCCTCGGTACAAGGGATTTTCATCTGCTAATTGTAATATGGCAGAATTAGCCTCTTCAAATGCCTCTGTTAAGAGTAGTTGAATTTCTTGTTCCAGATTGTCCTTTTCAAATTTTCTATTTTGAATTTCCTGCTTAAAATAGCTAAAATAACATTGGGTTGCAATTTGGCTTGCTATTTCTCCTGCATTATGCCCACCCATACCGTCTGCTAAAATAGATAGACCAAGCTGCGGAGCCAACATGAAAAAATCTTCATTGTTTTCTCTTACTTGTCCTGCTTCCGTCATTCCATAAAGTTTATCTCCATCAGCTAAATCGCCCTCTATAAAGAATCGTTTAGTAAGTACCTCCTCAGCAATTCTTGGATTAGTTATCTCACTATCCTGAGAATAGTTATTTTTTTTTCTTAGAAAATTAAACAAAACCATTAAGCTCCTCCATTAAGCCACTCAAGTTTTTATAGGTTTGAAACTCATGGTAAAAGAGAGAATCTTCGTTTAAGATAAACAAAATATAATGCAGCGAATATAGCACACATCCATACAACTTTCTGTATTGGCATATGAAGTCCTTTAACAGCGAAAATACAAGCAACGATAAAGGCCAAAATCCATACCATAGTACGAAGTGCCATAAACTTTCTTAAATTCTGGG
>CAYMRT010000231.1:0-1695 GCA_964392885.1 uncultured Desulfobacterales bacterium
ATGGAAGCAGCAAATAAAGGGGCAAAAAAGGCAAAAGGGTTGTCTATTGGGCTAAATATTCGTTTACCTGAAGAACAAAAGCCGAATTCTTACACTGATATCTTAATAGAATTTAGATATTTCTTTGCTCGTAAGGTTATGTTTGTAAAATATGCCAAGGCGTTTGTAGTTTTGCCAGGCGGTTTTGGTACATTAGATGAATTTATCGAGGCAATTACTCTTGTTCAGACCCAGAGGATTGATGAGTTTCCTATTGTTTTGGTCAACCATAGATTTTGGAAACCCTTGGTGAGGTGGATGGAAAAAACTCTTTTGCAAGAGGGTATGATTAATCGCGAAGATCTTCAAATCTTCAGAATCGTGGATAGCCCCCAAGAGGTTATTGAAGTTATAAAGGACTTCTATGCAGAAAAGAGGGCTACGATACTGGATCGTTAGTGTTTTATTTCTTTTTTGCTCTTTCTCTTTTCTTGATGCTAAAGCACACGATTGGCGTGCGGCAGTGGTAATGGATAGGTCCGGTCGGATCATCTACGCTGAAAATGCAGATAAACGTTTGCCTCCGGCAAGCACAGCAAAAGTTTTGACAGCTATGGTAGTAATAGATCATCTGCCGCTGGATAAGTGGGTGCGGGTAAGTAGAAGAGCTGCCAGTGTTGAACCATCAAAAGCCTATCTTGGAGTAGGCCGATATTATCGAGTTAAAGACCTTGTTTATGCTATGCTTATGGCGTCAGCAAACGATGCTGCGGTTGCCTTGGCTGAGGCAGTAGCTGGCAGTGAAGCAAGATTCATCCGGTTAATGAACAGAAAGGCGTGCAGGTGTGGTGCAAAGAATAGTAATTTTCGCACGGCATCGGGTTTGCCAGCGAAAGGACAGTATACAACCGCCCGGGATCTTGCTAAAATTATGCGCTATGCAGTAAAATATGGGCTTATCACTAGTGCCCTGAGTCGTAAAGTTTACAGATTCTCCAGCCGATCAGGCAAGACGATAAAAGTAGTTAATCACAATAAGCTGTTGTGGAACAAGTTTTGGAACTGGGTGAAGGGGAAGACAGGTTTTACCCGTGCAGCCGGGCAATGTTTTCTAGGGTATTTTCATAAAGGGCATCGGCTTTATGTATTTTCTTTCCTAGGTGGAAGAACACTTTGGGATAATATTAAGGAACTAGTAAGAAAAACGCGAAAAGAGACCATCAAAAAATAGATAAAAAAGCGGACAGTTTGAGATAAAGGAGGTTGTGGATTTTTGGGGATGTTAAGGTAATTTTTTTGGAGGGTAAATTCCTATGTGGGTTGGTATCGATCTTGGTGGAACGAATACAAAAATTGGAATTGTGGATGACAATGGCAAAATTATTGAAAACCGCAGTTTTGCTACTAACAACTTTATAAGGCCCAACACCTGGGTGAGAAGATGTGCACTTGAGCTTAAAGACATAAAGGGAATTAAGGGGATTGGTATTGGTGTTCCTGGAGCAGCGGATTTTTCTAAAGGAAAGGTCTTATATCTGCCAAATATTCCTGGATGGGAAGGTTTTGCTCTGGTGGATAAATTTAAAGCAGTATTAAAACGAAAAGTCAACATTGCTGTTGACAATGATGCCACTTGTATGGCTTTAGCTGAGTTACTGTTTGGCGCGGCAAAAGGGTATAATAATGCAGTATGTATTACTCTTGGTACAGGAGTAG
>CAYMRT010000232.1:0-10445 GCA_964392885.1 uncultured Desulfobacterales bacterium
CATAAAAAAAGGCTGCCTGAAACAGGCAGCCTGAAGCATCAAATCAATCCGCTAAGAAAATTATTTCTTTTTCGGATGACAGGTACCACATTTTTTGAGTGCTTTCTTAGCCTCGTCTTTCTTGGCTTCTGCTTTATGACAGGCCAGGCAGTTACCATGACCAGCGCGCTGCATAGCGGTCTTACCCTTTACCTTGCCGTCAAGCATGTCGCCGGTATGACAGGTAGCACATTTTTCCATCTTCTGACCTTCTGCCTCCGAAATATGAGGCCTTAGAATGATCCTGAGGTATTCTAGGGGCTGTTCCAGCTAAAATTTTTGGTATGTAAATACGTAAGACCTCTTCAGCAGCATCTTCTATTTTTTTAAAAAGAGTAAAGGCTGTATCTTCAAAATCTACTTTTACTGCCTTCTGCCCAATGATATCTCCTGCATCTGCTCTTTCAACCATATAATGAAGTGTTACTCCACTTTCAGTCTCTCCATGTATTAATTGCCAATTAACAGGACATCTACCTCTATATTTTGGCAGCAAGGATCCATGAAGATTGACTGCTGCAATCTTTGGGATTTCTAAAACGTGCTTTTTTATCATGTCTCTGAAATAACAAGATAATAAAATATCTGGCTTAAGTTCCTTTAGAAATTTGACCCACTTATCTTCATTAATATTCTCAGGAAAATAAACAGGGATACCAAATTCTTCACATAAGTCTGCCAAAGAATCAAACCAAATATTTTCTTTTGGATTATCTCTATGGGTAAAGACAGCAGGGACAGGAATACCTAGCTCTTTCAATATCTTTAATGCCCTACAGCCTATATTATGATAACCAAGTAAAACCACTGACATAAAATCACCTCAAAAATCTTTTACATATCATAAACTTAAACATTTAAAGCTTAAAGAATGAAAATTAAAAATTCAGGGTTGACACACATGAAATATTAGATAAAAAATATCTTATTATTATTCTTAATCTGATTTCTTTAAATTAAACCTTTTATAGGAGACATTTATGAGAATCACTAAAGCTGGCGAATATGCTATTAGGTGCGTCTTGTATCTATCAACCAAGGGCAAGGGGACCTTGGTTAGTAAAAAGGAAATTGCAGAAAGTTGTGCTATCCCCCCACAGTTTTTGTCAAAGATAGCCCAAGATCTTGCACGGGCAAAGTTGATAGAAATTAAGCAAGGACCAAGAGGTGGATTTATTTTAACTAAAGACCCTAAAAACATTTCTCTTTTAAAAGTACTTGAGGCAATTATTGGTGAAATTTTCCTAAATGATTGTATTGCAAGACCTGAAAGCTGTGAGGCAAGTTCCATCTGCATAATGCATGATATGTGGATGGATCTTCGCAAAAAATTTAGAAGTTCTATGGATGAAATAAATTTTGCTCAATTGACAAAGGATCCTAATCACATGCCCTTTCTAACATTAGCAAAATCTCAATGAGAGGAGATAACTTGTGAACTCTAAAGAAGATTTGAACAGGGCTTTAAGTAATCAAAATATATTGCAAAAGATTTTTTATTTTTACAAAGATGGCTTTAAAGCTATGACACTAGGACGAACCCTCTGGAAATTAATATTGGTTAAGCTTTTTATAATTTTTTTTGTTTTTAAGCTCTTCCTCTTTCCAGATGTGCTCGAAAAACAGTTTGAAAATGATTCTCAAAAAATTGAACATGTAACCCAAATATTAACAAAGCAGTACTAAAAAATAGCAGTTTTTAAATAAAATTAAGGAGGTTTATTATGGTTGATCAAATCGATCTCAGTTTGGTCAATTGGGCAAGAGCACAATTTGCTCTTACTGCAATGTTTCATTGGATCTTTGTACCGTTAACTTTAGGCCTTACGTTTTTATGTGCTTTTTTTGAAACAATTTATGTGAAAACAGGCAAAGAGGAATGGAAAAACCTTACGAAGTTCTGGATGAAGCTTTTTGGAATCAATTTTGCCATTGGCGTTGCAACAGGTATCATTTTAGAATTTGAATTTGGCACAAACTGGGCAAATTACTCGTGGATGGTTGGAGATATATTTGGAGCCCCACTTGCAATTGAAGGTATTGTAGCTTTTTTTCTTGAAGCCACATTTTTTGCAGTAATGTTTTTTGGATGGGAAAGGGTATCTAAAGGATTTCACTTGCTTTCCACATGGATGGTAGCAATTGGCTCTAACCTTTCTGCTCTTTGGATTTTAGTTGCAAATGGATGGATGCAATTTCCAACGGGTATGGCTTTTAATCCAGATACTGCGAGATTTGAGATGAAGAGTTTTTTTGATGTTGTGTTCTCTCCCTATGCCATTAGCAAATTTACCCATGCAACTTCGTCAGGTTTTGCTCTCTCTTCGCTCTTTGTAATAGCTGTATCATCCTACTATTTAGCAAAGAAAAGGCATATACTTTTAGCAAAAAGAAGTATTGCAGTTGCCTCTGTATTTGGTCTTATTGCCTCATTAATGCTAGCTTTTACAGGTGATGAAGCAGCCTATGTTGATGCTAAACATCAGCCAATGAAGCTTGCAGCGATGGAAGGTCTATGGGATGGAACAGAAAATGCCCCAATAGTTGCCTTTGGTCTAATCAATGGAATGAAGCAACCTGGTGACTTTCAAGATCCATTTGTTTTTGAATTTAAAATTCCAGGCCTACTTTCTCTTCTTGCCAACAGATCTCCTGGAAGTTTTGTGCCGGGCATCAATGACTTGGTTTATGGAAACAAAGATAGAGGAATTGTCGGAGCCAAAGAAAAAGTAGAAAAAGGGAAACTTGCTGTCAAATATTTGGCTCAATACAAAGAGGCCAAAAAAGCAGGAGATGATTCTGCTGCTAAAACAGCTTTGGAAGAGTTCAATAAGTATAAAGAATTTTTAGGCTATGGACATTTAAAGTCACCTGAAGAGTCTGTCCCTCCTGTAGCAATGACCTTTTACTCATTTCACATAATGGTAATTGTTGGCAGCCTTATGATTGTAATCTTTATATTTTATCTTTTTACTACACTTAAAGGAACAATAGAGCAAGCTTCGTGGCTTTATCCTCTTGGAGTTTTTACTTTTTTCCTTGCATTCATTGCAGGAGAAGCAGGATGGATTGTTGCAGAAGTTGGAAGACAACCATGGGCCATTCAAGATCTACTCCCTGTAACAGTTGCCCGTACTGATATACCAGCAAGCAATGTAAAATTGACCTTTTTTATGTTTTTAATCACTTTTACACTACTTTTCATTGCAGAAATTAAGATAATGCTAAAACAAATTCAAATTGGTCCAAAGGAGGTGGCATAATGATTGGCAGCCTTGATCATACTATTTTGCAGCAACTTTGGTGGATACTTGCATCAGTAGTAGGTTCATTATTTTTATTTTTGACATTTGTACAGGGAGGACAAACACTGATATGGCAGTTGGGAAAAACAGACACTGAAAAATCTCTTATAATAAACTCTATTGGCAGAAAATGGGAACTTACCTTTACAACTCTGGTACTTTTTGGAGGAGCACTCTTTGCAGCCTTTCCGAAGTTTTATTCAACTAGTTTTGGAGGGGCCTATTGGGTATGGATTGCCATACTTTTTACCTTTGTAGTTCAAGCTGTCAGTTTCGAATATCGTAAAAAGCCTGATAATCTCTTTGGCCCTTTTGTATATGAAGCATTTATGTTCATAAATGGAGCAGTAGGAATTCTTCTAATTGGCGCAGCAGTCGGCACATTTTTTACAGGATCAAATTTTATTTTAAATGAATACAACCTTGTTAAGTGGACAACTCCACTTAGAGGATTAGAGGCTGCTCAAAATGTTTTTAATGTTAGCCTTGGCTTATTTTTAGTATTTAATGCCAGAGTACTTGGAGCCCTTTATTTGCTAAATAACATTGATTTTACTGGGGTAGAAAATCTAAAAAAACGTACGCAAGATGCAGTGTGGACAAACTTTTTAGCTGCCTTACCCTTTTTGTTAATAGTTATTGTAGGACTTTTAACAATGGAAGGGTTCCATGTTGATCCAGCTACAGGCAAAATAATAAAAATGCCTTTTAAGTATCTGAAAAATCTACTTGCGATGCCACATGTATTAATACTTCTTCTAGCAGGCCTTGCTCTTGTTATTTATGCAGTATTTTTAGCCAAATTTAATAACAAAAATAATGGCATTTGGTTCGGTGGCCTAGGAACTGTACTTGTAGGACTAGCTGTATTTTTCACGGCAGGCTTTAATAACACACCCTTTTATCCATCAAAAGTGGATCTACAGTCTAGCTTAACTATATATAATGCATCAAGCTCTCATTATACATTAACTGCTATGACATATGTAGCACTACTCATACCAATTGTTCTTGGCTATATAGCTTATGTTTGGTATCAGATGGATAACAAAAAATTAAGTGCAAAAGAGATTGAAGCAATAGATCCTCAAGAAAACTATTAAAAAAATAAAAAGGGGGTAAAAAATGCAAGCTATTTTAATACTATGTTGGGTAGTCACAATAGTTGTATCTCTTCAAATATCAAAAGTAGTTTTAAAGAAAGTTGAGTTACTATAAAAATAGTATCTAATATATTTCTGTAAATGAAGGCCTTCTAAAATAGTTAGAAGGCCTTTTATTTTGCACAAACTAATTTATACTATAAAAAATATAACAGAATTTTGTATGAAACTTCTTTTTTATGTTCAACAAGCGAGAATATTTGTACCTTTTAATACTTCTTTTCTGCTCGTTCATTCTCTTTTTTATAAATATTGACCTACCCCAACTTGGTAAATCAGAGGGAAGAATTGCAGAAGTTGTTCGTGAAATGCTTATTTCTAAAGACTTCTTGCATCCGACTTGCTTATGGATTCCTTATGTAACTAAACCTCTAGTACCATATTGGCTTATTATATTTTTTTATAAGCTTACAAATACCTTAGACGAATTAACATTAAGATTACCTTCAGCTTTTTTTGCAACACTTGCTGTATTAGCGACTGTAATTTTAGGCAATAAAATCTTCTCGAAAAAGAGTGCCATTTTTAGTGGTATAATCCTAAGCACTTGTTATGGGATGCTTACATGGGGACGATGTGCTGCTGCAGATATATTAAATATGTCTGCAATTATAATCGCAACAAGTTGGTACTGGCTCAAAAAAGATAACCTTACTTTTATAAATGCCTTTTTCCTTGGATGCTTAATTGCTATTGCAGGTCAAATGAAAGGCTTAGTTGGCCTTATATTACCAATTTGTATAATAGCTATAGACGTGTTTTTATTTAAAAATTCTAAGAAAATCTTTAACATATAATGCCTATCAGGGGTTTTTTTGGGACTTTTTGTTTATATTATTCCTTTTTTATTATCGGGCAATCAACAAAGTAGTGTCCATTATAATTGGATATATATGGCAATTCATGAAAGTATTATTAGGGCAATTCAACCGTTTGATCACAGGGGAAGTCTCTTTACTTATATAAAGTTTATTCCTATATGGGTTATTCCTTGGAGTATTTTATTAATGGGAATGCTATATTACTATTTAATAAATTTTCAAAAATTAAAAAGAGAATATAAATGGTTAGTTTTAAGTTTTTTATTTGTATTTTTTATTTTTACAATTTCTGGTTCTAGACGAAGTTATTATATATTACCAATTCTTCCTTTTGCTGCACTTATTGCAGGCTCTTCTGTCGAATTTTTTGAAAAAAAATTAGTAAAAAAGATACTGATATTACAAGTAATATTATTTTTTATACTTTCTATATTACTAATACTGTCACCTATTGCTTATAAGTTAAATTTTATTCCATATATAAACACTCAGTTTTTTTATATTTTATCTTTCCATGGCATCATATTGTTACTCTTATCCAGTTGCTATTTTATCAGTGTAAAAAAAAGATCATCATATGATATAATATTTCTTAGTCTATTAGGCGTTATAACAGCTACTGGCTATATTTTATATGAAAAACCCTTTTTTGATAAAGAAGATACTGAAAAACAGTTTATTGTAAAAGTCAAAAACCTTACTTCTGATAAACATCAAAAAATATATTACTATAAATTAGGACCAAGACTTAGAGCGCGTCTAAGCTTCTATTTAAATCGCAAATATGCCATTAAACATATTAGAAATATTAATGAATTGCATAAATTAGCAAATGACATTACACCATTTATAGTAATTTCTGAAAAAGAACATATAAAAAATATTTCTAAACAAATAAAACAATTAAATAAAAACCTGAAAATAAAACAACTTTTCTGTCAAAAAGTAGAACCATGGAGAGGTTGGCCTAATAGAACAATAAAATATCAAAAAAGTAAGTTGTGCTCTATCGAAATAACTAACTTATCTAGTTAAACTAATAAGTTTATCAAAAATCTTTCCAAATCATTCTTCTTTCTCTTTATACAAATATGCACTTATGCGGGCAGCCTTTTCTGGAGACATATTCGCAAGTATCTTAGCCACCTTTTTACTTTTCATAATCGAAAATAGCTTTGTCACTGTCTCTTCTTCCATTTTATCAAGTAAAGCAGCAGCTCTTACAGGGTCCATAGAGCTATACACCCCTGCTAGATGTTGAAGTCTAGCCTGTTCTTCATACTGCTTTTTCTTTAAAGGCCCTTCTAATTTTCTTTGTAGGTCTTTAAGTATTTTTATCTTTTCTGAAATATCTCTTTCTAGGAATTTTAGATCCTGCTCTTTGCTATCAAGGAGCCTTTGTCTCTCGTCAAGTTTTGCCATCTTCATATGAAGAAGAGAAATTAAATCTGGATGACATGCATCTTTTTCAAAGGTAGAACTGACCTTTTGGGTCTTAACTTGTCTTTTTTGAGATGCCTGAACTGACTGATCACTTATGCCTGGCAACAAATCAAACAAGTAACAAAAAAGCAAAGCAGATTTAATAAATAATACAAGAAGAATAACTTTAAATATGCCTTTTATTCCCCTTAAATCCATTAGCTAGCTCCTCTAAGTCGTGCATATTTTAAAGATACAAGTTCATCTAACTCTTTTTGTAATTTAGCATCTACTTCTTTAAGATATTTCTTAAGCTGTCTTTCTTTTAAGTTCCTTACAAGTTCACACTCTGTATGTCTTTGTTTTAAGTTTTCTCTTGCTTTTAATAATTCTATCTCAATCTGTTTTAATCTCCCATCTAACTCTTTCACTTTTTGCTCCATAGAAGCAATTAGTTGAATTCTTAAATTAAATTCCGAAGACATTATCCCCTCCTGAATTGCCTGTTTAAGCTTTTCTGACTCCCCTTTTAATAAAGCTTTTGATCTTTTATATTCCTTTTCTAGCTCCCTTTTTTTATTAATGAGTTGAGCAAACTCCGTCTCTGCAAGCTCTAACATCCGCTCCCTTATGCGCAAAAGACTCTCTAAAGAAAAATGAAATGCCATAGCTACTGAAATAGTCCTATTAATCTTGAAATACTTTCATCTAGACTTGCTCTTTCCTCTACTCCCTGCCTTAAAAACTCTTTAACTTGATCTATCTTATTAATAGCAAAATCGATATCAGGATTTGATCCAGGTGTATAAGCCCCAAGATTTATTAGATCTTCTGCCCTTTGATACACAGACAAAACCTTTATCAACTTTTGATATGCCTGCACCTGTCCAGGTCTCGAAATATCTCTCATTAACCTACTTATACTTGCTAATATATCTATTGCAGGATAGTGACCTTGATGAGCAAGATCTCTGCTTAATACAACATGCCCATCTACAATGCTACGTACAGAATCAGCAATGGGTTCATTCATGTCATCTCCCTCTACCAAAACCGTATAAATCCCAGTAATACTGCCTTTCCCTTCCTTACGCCCTGCCCTTTCAAGTAGCTTCGGAAGCTCAGCAAATACAGATGGCGTATAACCTCTAGATGTTGGTGGTTCTCCTATTGACAGTCCTACTTCTCTATGAGCCATAGCAAACCGTGTTACTGAATCCATCATCAATATAACGTCTTTTCCCTTGTCTCTAAAATATTCAGCAATGGCTGTAGCTAAATATGCTCCTCTCAATCTGATAAGTGGAGGCTGATCAGACGTAGCAACTACTACAACAGAACGAGCAAGTCCTTCAGGCCCAAGATCTCTTTCTATAAAATCTCTAAGTTCTCTACCTCGCTCACCTATTAATGCTATAACGCTTACATCAGCTGAAGTGTGTCTGGCTATCATTCCAAGAAGAGTGCTCTTACCTACTCCAGAACCTGCCATAATGGCAATCCTTTGTCCTTTTCCCAAAGTCAAACAAGCATTAATCGCCCTTATCCCTACATCCACAGGAGTATCAATTCTTGGCCTTTCCATAGGATTTAACGGCTGGGCATATAATGGATAATATTCAGAGATATTGAAAACACCTTTTTGGTCTATCGGATGGCCTTTAGCATCTAATACCCTACCTAAGATATCATCGCTTACACCTACAAGTGCCCTTTCCTCACTAACCCAAATCTTACTTCCAGGTTCAATACCTCTCATTTCACCAAGAGGCATTAATAACACCTTATTATCTTTAAAACCAACAACTTCTGCCTGAATAGTGTCTGATCCATTTATTTCTAAAGAACATACTCCACCAACAGGGACTCCAGGCCCTTGCCCCTCAATAACCATTCCCACTACTTGTTTAACAATTCCGCATGACCTAATGCACTCTTTATTTTCTACTGTTTGAATATATCTTGAAAAGTCAATATCTAAGCTATTGATTAACGAGTTATTCCCACTCATATAGATTCATCTGTGAGACTTTTTAGATTTTTATTTAAACTGAATCCTGTTTTTTCTCTTAAATCTTTCTCAATTTCTTCAACAATACCAAGCCATCGAGATTCCAAGTTTGCGTCAATAAGACCAAACTCAGTCTCTATCATACATCCTCCTCTTTTAATGGTATTATCAATCTTAATTTTTATTTTATTACCACCAGGAGATGAAAGCGCATCTACAAACTCTTTGTTTAAATTTTCAAAATCTCTAGGATTCATATATACTACAATTGAACTGCCCTCTATTGCTTTATTTAAGGCAGATTTTAAGATCCTTGAAATTAACTCTTTATCTTCTTCAACTTCTTTTTCTAATATCTTTTTGGCAACCACCAATACCACTTGTACCATCTGAGCTTCATAGTAATTAGCTAACTCTTTTGTCTGTTTTTTAAACTCCTTAAGAAAACTTTCTAAGTGTTGAAGGCCTATCTCAAATTGCTTTCTGCCAATCTCTTCTCCATCTTTTTGCCCCTGTTCATAGCCAAGGGTATAGGCAGTGCTTTCAATTTCTTCAGCATTTTTTTTAGCCTCTTTAATTATTGTTTTGGCCTCTTGTTTTAATAACCTTGCCTCTTCTTCTGCTGATTCCAATATCAGCTGGGCCTCTATTTTGGCATTTTTTATTATTTCTTCCGCCTGTTCTTTTTTATTTAAAGAGTCAACATCTACAGAGGCCTTATTGGAAGATCCTTTAAAAGACTCCTCATTCTCTTTCTTGGGAAAAAGTTCTAATAATTTGTTAAACCCTTCAGAATTCGGCCTGTCTATTTTAGAAGAAGATTCATGGGTATTAACATTACAATCGATTGAAACAAAATCGCATTTTCCACGTTTTATTACCTTTGCCATATTTCAATTACACCAATACGTCTTCACCGCCCTTTCCACCAAGGACGATCTTACCCTCACTTTCTAACCTCTTAGCAACTCTAATAATTGCCTGTTGGGCCTGTTCTACATCTTTAAGCCGTACTGGCCCCATGACCTCTAAATCTTCTTTTAACATCTGTGCAGCTCTCTCTGACATATTATTAAAGAATTTTGCCTTAAGTTCCTCAGAAGCAGCCTTAAGAGCAAGTTTAAGCTCATCTGTACTGATCTCTTTAAGAATTGCACTAATTGCAGAATCATCAACACCAAGAAGATCTTCAAATTTAAACATAAGTTTTTTAATTTCTTCTGCTAAGTCTGCGGATGTCTCCTCAATCTGCTCAAGCAGTGCATCTTCTAAACGGTCCCGTTTGGCACGAATTGCAGCCATAGTCTCTTGGATGTTTGATGTTGCCAACTCCATCGCTTTACCCATACCTACAATGTAAGGAACATTGAGGGTACCTGAACGGCGTCCACCCATCTGCTCGCCACCGTGCATAAGTGGCGTAAGTGGTTGAGAATCTTTAATGTAGAGTGCACCAATGCCTTTTGGACCATGAAACTTATGTGCGGACATGGACATAAAATCCACATGAACCTCTCGCATATTGATGGGGATTTTGCCAACAGCTTGAACGCCGTCAGAGTGAAAAAGTACCCCTTTATCTTTACAGATTTCACCAATCTCTTTAATAGGAAAGATCATTCCCGTCTCATTACTTGCCCACATAATAGAGACAAGAGCGGTTTTATCGGTAATGAAATTTTTA
>CAYMRT010000233.1:0-4381 GCA_964392885.1 uncultured Desulfobacterales bacterium
TAAATGGGTGTATGTGCCTGGAGGTGATGAGTTTTTTAAGAAAAATGGTTTACTGTTTTTATCCACTCAAGAGCTTGAGGCCCTTCTAAATAACCTTTCAAAAGCACAGCCAATTATTGCACGCTTGAGTGAAGATACAACCCTTCATGGTTTTTTTTCAACACTTACCCTTGCAATAAACGAGAGACAAAAAGGAGTAGAATTTGATCTTTTGCCAGTTTTATCAGAATTAAACAATGTATTTTCTGATTTCAACAGCAATAAATTTTATCAAATGTCTTGGCTCAGACTTATGTCTGGAAGGCAAACCAATGTTTCTAATAGAGCCATAATAATAGTACAGCCAAACATAAGTTACTCAACTGTACTGCCTGGAAAGGATGCAATTTTTACTATAAAGAGAATTAGTAAGAAGCTTGGGCTCAACCCTGAAAATGGTGTAACTGTTCAGCTTACAGGCGATATCCCAATGGAATATGACGAATTGAGGAGTGTGACAAAAGGGGCCAAAATAGCAGGGGTTTTATCACTTTTTATGGTGAGTATTGTTCTGCTTACTGGCCTTGGCTCTTTACGGCTGGTTTTGGCTACAATTGTTCCTCTTATTGTAGGGCTAATATGGACAGCTTCTTTTGCGGCTTTTGCAATAGGTCATTTAAACATGATATCAGTTGCCTTTGCGGTATTGTTTATAGGTTTAGGGGTTGATTATGCAATTCACTTAAGTTTGCGCTATAGAGAGTTAATAAGAATAGGTAAGGCCTCACAAGAGGCACTTCTCCAAACAGTTCAAGATGTAGGACCTTCTTTGATCCTTTGTGCCATTACAACTAGTATTGGTTTTTATAGTTTTATGCCAACTGACTTTTCCGGTGTTGCCGAGCTTGGTTTGATTTCAGGTACAGGTATGTTTATTGCCTTATTTGCAAATCTTACACTGCTTCCTGCAATTATATCTCTTTTTCCACTTCATAGCGAACACAAGAGACTATATTACATTACATCAACAAGTCATCCTATTTTTTTGAAAGTAATAGGCTTTCCATATAGACAAAGCCGAAATAT
Source organism: uncultured Desulfobacterales bacterium (assembly GCA_964392885.1). Lineage (GTDB taxonomy): Bacteria > Desulfobacterota > Dissulfuribacteria > Dissulfuribacterales > QOAL01 > JAADCZ01. Next base: position 1,066 of record CAYMRT010000233.1, read on the forward strand.
TAGGATTGTTGCCATAGTTTTAACTCTTTGCTCACTTTATTTTTTACCCAAGGTGAGCTTTGATAGCAATCCAATTAATCTTCGAGATCCAAATGCTGAATCTATTATAGCCTTTAAAAAGCTATTGGAAGAACCTCATGGCTCTCCATGGAGTCTTGAATCTTTGGCCAAAGACAAGAGAGAGTTTTTAAAAAAGAAAATTGGTTTTGAAAGGCTTGAGTTGGTGAAACATGTAATCACTTTAGAATCGTTTGTCCCTAAAAATCAGGAGGAAAAGCTAGATATTATTTCAGATATTGATTTTATCCTTGGGCCAATTATTGGTGAAAAAATAAAAGTCAAGAACAATCCATGGAAAAAAGAGCTTGTTAGTTTGCGTAAATTTTATAAAAGTCTTTTTTTATATGATAAAAAACTTAATGATCAAAGTGAAAAGATACAGGTTAAAAAGCTATTAGAAAATTTATCTATATTTTTTCATGAGTTAGATAAACTTAAGGATTTTTCTGAGAAAGAGCGTGTTATAAGCGAGCTAAGGTCATCTATTCTTGGCTCTTTTCCCAAAAGAATGGAAGAGTTGCGGCATTCTCTTTTAGCAGAAGTGGTTGAAGAGAAAGATATACCACATACGATTCGTTCTCAATGGATAGGGCTTGACGGTAGTAGGAGAATTGAAGTTGTACCTAAGCATAACCCTCAAAATGATGACGAAATAATCTCTTTTGTAAATGAGGCAAGAAAAGTTGATAAAGATGTAACAGGTTATCCTGTTCTTGTAATAGAGGGTGGGAGGGCTGTTGTAAAAGCTTTTAAAGAGGCTTTTGCCTATAGCCTTGTGTCAATATTATTACTTTTGCTAGTACTTATGCCTCAAAAAAAAGATGCCATAATAATTTTATACTCATTATTTTTTGCTGCTCTTATGAGTGCGGCTATAATGGTAATTTTTGATTTGCCTCTTAATTTTGCGAACATAATCGCCCTTCCTCTAATTCTTGGAATTGGCGTAGATAATGGGATTCATATTGTTCACAGACATAGAAAGGCATTGGAAAGTCCGGCAAGCCTTTTGCAAACAAGTACCGCAAGGGGCATTTTATTTAGCACACTTACTACTATTTGTAGTTTTGGAAATTTGGCTATATCACCTCATGTAGGTATGGCAAGTATGGGTAAGCTGTTGACAATTGGAATAACTATGGCTCTTATTTCAGCAATTATTGTTGTTCCTGCGTTTTTGATAAAAGCATATAAGAGTATATAAGAAGACGATTGTATTGAAATAGTTTTTCAAATTATATTTTTTACAAAAGGTTTTTCAGAATATGTATATATTAAAAATAATATTTTGTTTTTTCTTTTTCTTCTTTATTTTTCCTTATAATTTATTAGCCAGTCAGGATCTTTTAACTCTATACCAAAAGGCAAAAGAGAGCGATCCCCTTCTTAAAAAGGCAATATCAGAACTTGATGCGTCTTTAGAACAAAAGCCTTTGGCACGTTCAGAACTTTTGCCAAAGCTACAAGCTCAAATGGGGCAGGGATATTATGGCAAAAAGATTACAGGCATGGGACCTGTTGAGATAAATAAAGATTACTGGGGAGACGATTATAGTATAAGGCTTATTCAGCCCATTTTTAACGGACAAGCATACATAAGCCTTAAGATGGCGGAACATTTAGTAGATGCAAATAAGGCCAAGGTCCTTGTTGCCCAACAAGATCTTATTAAAAAGGTAGCTTTTGCATATTTTAATCTTCTAGATGCAAACTCTGCCCTTAAGGTAAGTAAAAATCGTCTTTATCTTATAAAACAAGTATTAGATCGGGCAAATGTATTTTTAAAAACAGGTATGGGAGATGTGCTTTCTGTTAAGGAAGCTAAGGCTCGCTACTATGCTGCCAAGGCAAAATTGATAGAAGCAGAAAATGCGCTTGCCCTTGCTAAAGAAAATCTATCAATATTAACCCATGTGCAAGTAGAACAAATTCTGGATATTGGAAAGTTTGAGATAAAGGGTCCAGAACCTGATGATGTTGAAAAATGGATCAATGCAGCTCTTGAAAATCAGCCGATTTTAAAAAGTGCCAAAGAGAGTCTAGTCATAGCAGAAAAAAAGATAGAATTAGAACGTCGTGCCAGATGGCCTAGAATCGATTTAGAGGCTATGGCAGCCTATGCAAATGGACAGTTTTTGCCAGATGTAATTTACAGAGAGGCACATGGAGTGCTTCGTTTTACCTTTCCAATATATCTAGGTGGCTCAATTAATGCTAAAACTGCAATAGCAGAAAAGGAAGCCATTTCTGCCCGGCATAATCTTTCTTATTTAAAGGATATCGTTACATTACAGACAAAAAGGGCTTTTTTAAAATTAAAAGATAGCATCTCTATTATTCAGGCTGCAAAACAAGCCCTTGATTCTGCAAAGATTTCCCTTGCGGCAACTAAAAAGGGATATGAAATAGGAACGAGGGATGTAATAGATCTTCTTGACATGACAGATAAATACATTGCGTCAAAGCAAAACTTATTTCATTCTGTTTATGACCATTTGAAAGCAAGAGTTGAGCTTAAAGCTGCATCTGGTCTTTTAGGAGAAGGTGATATTATTTCATTAAATGGTCTTTTACAGGATGGAGAGGGAGTTGAAATATGGGAAAGGTAAAGAAGGGGCTTTTATTTGTGCTGGTTGTTGGTGTTATAGCCCTTAGTCTTTTTATTCTCTATAAAAAGGATATTAACGGCAAATCGTCTTCTAACGAGATAGTGATATATGGCAATATTGATATAAGGCAGGTTCAGCTTTCTTTTTTTGCTGAAGGAAGAGTAAAAAAACTATATGTAGAAGAAGGCCAAAAGGTTAAAAAAGGGCAGTTATTGGGAGAAATTGATGACAGCAGATACAAGGCTAGCGTTAAGGTATTAGAGTCAAAGATAAAAGCTCAACAACAGCTTGTGGCAAAGCTTCATGCAGGCTCAAGACCGCAAGAAATAGGAGTTGCTTTAGCTAAGGTCAATAAGGCTAAAGCTCAATTAAGAGATGCCCAGATTACATACAGAAGGCTTAAAGAGCTTTCAAAGACGAAATATGTGTCTGAACAAAAACTTGATGAGGCAAAGGCTAAATTAGATATTGCAAGGGCTTATCTTGATGAGGCAGAAGAGATCTATGATTTGGCTTTAGTTGGCCCACGCCTTGAAGATATCCGTCGAGCAGAAGAAATATTAAACGCTCTTAAGGCTGAGTTACAGTTGGCTCAAGAAAGGCTAAAAGATACGAGGCTTTATTCTCCTGCAAATGGCATCATTAGG
>CAYMRT010000234.1:0-4878 GCA_964392885.1 uncultured Desulfobacterales bacterium
ACTTTAAAAAGAATAAAAAAAAATTGCATTCTGCTCAAGGGAAATAAGTGTATTTGGCAATTGTTAGACAAAAGAATATTACTCATTTTGTGCTTCGTCACTCTTTTTACAACAAAGAACTTGGTTGGATTTCAAAAGATATTATTGATCTTGGAAGAGATCCTGAGAAATTTGTTGAATACATTGATGAACGAATATTTTACATATCAGATGAAGTGCAAAACGCCATTTTAAATGAAGGGATTGATTTTGAATATGAAGAGTTAGAAGAGATTTTTTGGCCCTTTATTGATCCTTACATTAAGCAAAGAATAGATGACTTTGGTGGAATAAGGGGTAGAAGAGGAAAGAGAAAAAAAAGATTTTCTAAAAAAGAGCTTAAGAAAATGCAAGCTGGCATTCATCCCTTTGACAGGAGAAGAATGCTTTTTTTAAAGTTTTTACAAATAAACCTTGAACCCCTTATGGATTTGCCGCTTTCGTTTTTAAATAAACTTCTTAATAAATCAAGGGATGAGCTTGAGCAAGGTTTTGAATTTATGGAGCTTGAGCTTAGGCCTTGGGAGTTAAAAGCCTATTTATACGCCATATTTGGTCTTGCTGAAAGGTTTGCTCCAAGGCTCACAAGATTTATACCAGACGCTCAAAATCAAACACTTCTTGATGAATATTTTTTAGAAGAGCTTTGTAGGCTAAATAGCGACATCTCATTTTTAGATGCTGGCATTCGTCCTAAAAAATACAATGGGTTACATCCGTATCTTAGGCGCTATCTTATCTACTATTTTGATCATGCTTATAAAGTGAAGATGGAGCCGTCTTGGTCAGATAGGCTAGATGAAAAAGTGCCAACTTTTAAAGAACATCTTTCTATAATGGGGCTTAGCCAAGACGAATTTGATAAGATGACCGAAAGACAATTGATAAGCTACTTTAGAAAAAGGGCTCAAAAGCTTCATCCTGATAAAGGTGGAGATCACCATCTTTTTATCCGTTTAAAGGAGGCCTTCGAGATCTTGCTCGAAGAGAAGAGGCATTAAGACATGGAAAGAAAGCATACCGACGTTTATCTTTCAGTTGTTATTCCAATGTATAATGAAGAAGAAAACATAAAAAGGCTTTTTGATAGGTTGTTTCCTGTTCTCAAAAAGTTGAACCTGAGCTACGAGGTGATATGTGTAAATGATGGCTCTAAAGATGAGACACTTGTAATACTTGAAGATGAGCTTAAAAAGAGACCAGGCTTGGTTGTAGTTAATTTGGCAAGAAACTTTGGACAGCATGCAGCAATAATTGCCGGCTTTTCCAATGCAAGAGGGAAACTTATTATTACAATGGACGCAGACCTTCAAAACCCTCCAGAAGAGATTCCTAAAATAGTAGAAGAGTTTAAAAAAGGTCATGATTTAATTGGCACCATCAGGCTTGGCAGACAAGATACGCTTTTTAGAAAAGTGGCTTCCAGAATTACTAACAGGCTCGTCTCTAAAATTTCTGGCATAAATTTAAAGGATTTTGGTTGTATGTTAAGGGGCTACAGTAGGGAAGTTGTTGAAGGGATTTTGGCCAATCCTGAATATCGCACTTTTATACCAGCCTTAGCTACATTTTTTGCAAGAAATCCTATAGAAATACCTGTGCGCCATGAGGAGCGTGCCGCTGGCGTGTCCAAGTATTCACTTTTAAAGCTTTTTAGTCTTCAACTAGATCTTATGACTGGCTTTTCCATGTGGCCGCTAAGGATACTGTTTTTTGTAGGTACTTTTTTAGCTATATTTGGCCTTTTTACAGCTTTTCTAATAATAGTGCTAAGGCTTTTTTATGGGCCAGAATGGGCTGCCCAAGGAGTTTTTACGCTATTTGCGGCACTCTTTTTCCTAGTTGGGTGCCAGTTTTTTGCCCTAGGCCTATTGGGAGAATATATTGGAAGGATCTTCCAAGCAGTCAGGAAAAGGCCAACCTTTATACTAGGCTGGATAAAAAAAAGTACTTAGATTAGATCCTTCTAGGAGTAGAACTGCGTCTTCTCCCTCTTTTGCCAGCATGTGGGCATCTTCTATGACACATTTTGCATACCACTTCATGGGCTACAGGTTTTCCAGTTTTAATACATACTTTTGGGTTAATATTTTTCATTGTATCCAATCTCCTTGCTTAGGTGTTTGTTATCTTCTTTTTCACATGATTCTTTGTTTTTGGTTGAAAGACTACAACCAGTACAATAGTTACAAGGATTAATGCTCCCCTTTCCTGCAATCTTTCCTAAGATTATTCTTATTATGAAGTAACTAGATATTATTACTATAAAGGCTATTAATATTTTTTCAACCATTTTTATCTTATTTATCTTGTTTTAAATAAAAATATATTCAAATTGCAAAAAGTCAACAACCAATTTAAGTAGTGTGTAAATCAATAGTAAGCAAGTTATTTATTATTTCTATTTTAAATAAATAATTTTTTCTTTTCAAGTAATTTTATGCGATATTTAAATTTTAAAAATTTCTTTTAAACAAAATCTTGTCAAAATGATTCTTAAGTGGTAGAAAAGACGCCACTTTGACTTAGTAAACACGCTCCATTTGCCGAGTGGTGCCGTGTTGTTACGGTTTAGAGGCATTTTGTGCTTGGAGCGGAGGAAAAACCACTAAAGGAGGTAGTTATAAAATGTCGTATGTTACCATGAAGCAGCTTCTTGAAGCTGGTGTCCACTTTGGCCATCAGACCCGCCGTTGGAATCCAAAGATGAAGCCTTATATCTTTGGGGCAAGAAATGGAATTTATATTATTGATCTTCAAAAGACAGTTAAGCTATTTAAAGTGGCTTATGAGTTTGTAGTGGAGACTGTGGCCAATGGTGGAAATATCTTGTTTGTTGGAACCAAAAAGCAAGCTCAAGAGTCTATTTATGAAGAAGCTACAAGATGTGGTATGCCTTATGTAAATCACCGTTGGCTAGGCGGTATGCTCACAAATTTTCATACAATTAGAAAAAGCATTGATAAGCTAAAAAGAATAGAGTCCATGTTTGAAGATGGAACCATCGAGAGATTTCCCAAAAAGGAAATATTAAAGCTTGAGAAAAAGAGACAAAAGTTAGAAAGGAACCTTGGCGGTATCAAAGATATGGATGATCTGCCATCTGCCGTATATATAGTTGATTCAAAATACGAACAGATAGCAGTTAAAGAGGCCAACAAGCTTGGAATTCCAGTTGTTGCAATTGTTGATACAAACTGTGACCCCGATGGCATTGACTATATTATTCCAGGAAACGATGATGCCATTAGGGCAATTCGTCTTTTAACCTCTCTGATTGCAAATGCTGTATTAAAAGGAAAGGAGATATATCAAGAAGCAGTTCAGGCTGAGACCGACAAGGAAGAGGAGGCTGCTGAATCTGCACCTTCTGAACAAGTTAATGAGCCTGAACAAAAGACAGCTGATAAAGAGGAAGCTGCAATTAAAGAAGATTCATCTCAAGAAGGCTAAAATAATAATCAATTTAGGTAAGCAAATAAAGATTTTTGAAACATATCGGAGGTAACAGTCATGGCTGAGATTACTGCCGCAATGGTAAAAGAGCTAAGAGAGCGCACCAATGCAGGCATGATGGATTGTAAAAAGGCACTTCAAGAGTGCAACGGCGATATGGATAAAGCAGTTGATTATCTTCGTCAAAAAGGTCTTGCAGTTGCTGCAAAAAGAGCAGGCAGGGCTACAAGTGAAGGCGTAGTGCAGTGTTATATTCATTCTGGCAACAAATTGGGAGTAATGGTTGAGGTGAATTGTGAAACAGACTTTGTTGCCAAAACAGACCAGTTCATTGAGTTTGCAAGAAATATTGCAATGCACATTGCTGCGACAAATCCTCTTTGTATTAGAAGAGAAGAGGCTCCACAAGATGTATTAGATAAGGAAAGAGAAATTTATAAACAGCAGGCAATTGAGTCTGGGAAACCTGAGCATATTGTCGATAAGATTGTCGAGGGAAGAATTGAGAAGTTTTTAAAAGAGATTTGTCTGCTTGAACAGCCTTATGTAAAGAATCCTGATCTTACTATACAGGATCTATTAAATGAATTAGTTGCAAAGATGGGAGAAAATATAACAATTAGGCGGTTTGTTAGGTTTCAAGTTGGAGAAAACTCCTAAAAATAATTGTTGTTGCTGGATGTTATGGGGGAAAATTATAAGCGCATCCTTATAAAGTTAAGTGGCGAGGCCCTTATGGGGGATGAGTCATATGGTATAAGCCCCAGATTTTTGGAAAAGGTGGTAGATGAACTGTCTAAGGCAAGCAAATTAGGCACTCAAATTGGTATTGTTGTAGGTGGGGGAAACATTTTCAGGGGAGTCTCAGGTGCTGCTCAAGGGATGAATAGGGCTGCCGCTGATCAGATGGGGATGTTGGCAACAGTTATAAATGGCTTGGCCCTTCAAGATGTATTCTTAAGAAAGGGAGTCCAAGCAAGGGTGCTTTCTGCCATTGAAATTGGAAAGATGGTAGAGCCTTTTGTGAGAACTAGAGCAATTAAGCATCTTGAAAAAGGTAGAGTGGTTATATTTGTTGCAGGTACAGGTAATCCGTTTTTTACAACGGATACTGCCTCTACCCTAAGAGCACTTGAGATTGAGGCGGATATACTCTTTAAGGCTACAAGAGTTGACGGTGTATATGATAAAGATCCATATAAAAATCCAGATGCCAAACGGATCCCTAAAATAACTTACCAAGAGGTGCTCGAAAGGGGACTTAGGGTTATGGATGCAGCTGCCATTTCCCTTGCGATGGAGGCAAAGTTACCAATTATGGTCTTTAATATGTTAGAACAAGGTAATATTGTTAAGGCATTATCTGGAGAAGACATTGGCAGT
>CAYMRT010000235.1:0-3347 GCA_964392885.1 uncultured Desulfobacterales bacterium
GGCAGTTATGAAACTAATTTTCAAAGAACCGTTATGCTGAAAGCCTAAAAATGGGCTTTTTCAGGATCGACTATTTAAATAAGAAAGGCTATAACAATTTTTCAGGACTTGATATTTCTTCTCAGCAGATAAAATTTTGTAAAGAAAATATATCAGAGAAGGTTATAGAATCAGATGCATTTGAGTTTTTGCGAAATAAAGATAATCTTTATGATATGATTGTAGCTAATGATCTTTTAGAACATCTTCCCAAGGATAAAGTTATTGATTTTTTAACTTTGGCATTTAAAGCATTAAAAACAAATGGAAAGCTTATTTTGAAGACGCCAAATTTGGGTAACCCTTTTGCCGTTCGGCTCCGCTATGTTGATTTTACGCATGAAATTGGTTTTACAGAAAAAAGTTTGTATCAGGTATTGTGGATAGCTGGCTTTCGCAATATTAGAATGCTTCCTTTTAAAGGGTCGAGGACAGTGCATAAAATGATTGCTGGGGTAATATATTTTATTATACGAAAAGTTATGTGTCACCAGGGATTTGTTGCGCCTGATATTTTAACCCCTTTGCTTGTTGGGGTGGCAACTAAATAGTTACCGGTGAAGAAGTTTTCACAGTCAGCGACGAAATAGAGTAAAAATATATCAAAAATAACCTCTTAAATGCACGAATTCCTGTATTAAAAATATACCCCATGCATTTAAGGATGGAAAATGTATACAAAACAGCTTAAAGAAAAACAATACAGCGTTTAGGTATTAAAAAAGTAGCTATTCAACACAAAGGTAAATCAAATTATCTTAAAGGCAACCCCTTTGCCAAGAGGTTAAGGGCATTACGCTGTAAGATTGAGGCCAAGATTAGTTTGGCCAAACGCAAATATGGTTTAGATAGATATTACTATCGCTTAGCTCATGGTGAGCAGATGTGGATACGATTAGGGTTATCTGTGATGAATTTAAGCCATGCTATGCGTTATGGCTAATCAAATAAGCCTTTAATATCTTTTCAAAGAGCAGGATGGGGCTATCTCTTATTTCCATGTATTTTCTCAGGGAATCTTAATGAAAAAACTCTCCGACCCTAAAAATAAAGGAATATCTATTCATGGTAGGAATTACTAAGAAAAAACTAAAGGAATATTTAAAACAAAAATCTAAAGAAGAACTAATCAAGGAAATAATAAAAGTCTGCACAACATTTGAATCTGTAAGAGATTATTATATGGGCAAAATTAATCCAGAAGCTGATGATAAAATTATTCAAAAATATAAAGCAATTATAAAAGAAGAATTCTTTCCTTCTTGGGGATTTGGCAAAGCTAGGCTTTCTGTAGCAAGAAAAGCTATTTCAGATTACAAAAAAGTATCTTTTTCAAAAAAGGGATTAGCTGACATTATGCTGTTTTATGTTGAGATGGGAGTTGCCTTTACCAATTTTTATGGAGATATAAATGCTCCTTTCTATGATAGTATGGAAAGTATGTATGAAAGAGCATTGAAGTATATCGATAAAAACGGTATTAAAGCTAAATTCCGAAAACGTTGCAAAGTGATAGTTGATGATACAGAAGGCATAGGTTGGGGATTTCATGATGGATTATCTGAAATATACTATGAGTATTTTAAAGAAACATAAGAATTAAGTATTGGCTAACAATTTATTTCGTTGGATATTTTACTACCCCCAATCCTTTATTAGGGGGGATAACTCCACGGGATATGATTAGGGTGGGAAGGTATAAGAAATTGTTTAAGTTTATTTTTAATGCCTTAAATGAAAAAAAATACTAAATTTTATGGCTAAACGAAAGAGATGCATCAGGAATGTGTCAGCGCGTAAAGAATTCCAATCTTCATTTGACTTTTACAGAAAGGTAGAGTATATTTTAATTAACATACCTGCCACGCCTCTGGGCTTTCGGGTCTATGCGCATTTTGGGCAGGTTTTTTCTTTTATAGCTTCTGTTCAAGAAGGGAGGCTTGTGTGAGAAAATATGACAAGCCGCCCTTGACCTACCAAGAGCAAATAGATCTTCTTTCCTCTCGAGGATTGATAATTCATGATAGGGAAAAAGCTGAAAAGTTCTTAGCTAGTGTCAATTACTACCGGTTCAGTGCCTATTGCATACCATTTGAAGAATCACGCCATAAGTTTAGGCTGAATGTATATTTTGAACAGGTCCAAAAACTTTATGAGTTTGACCGCCATTTGCGTTTTTTAATTGATGAAGCATTAGAAATTATTGAGATTGCCGTGCGTTCAAGAATTGCTTATTATCTTTCTCATCAGTATGGCGCTTTTGTCCATGAGGACGCTTCTAAGTTTTTCCGGGGATTTAATCATACTGAATGGATTTCTAATGTGCATAAAGAAGCAGAACGGTCTCAAGAAACATTTATTATACATTACAAAAATACATATGAAAGGTTTCCTCAGCTCCCCTTGTGGATAGCTGTGGAAATAATGTCATTTGGTTCGCTATCAAAACTTTTCCATAATTTAATGCGTAAAGATCAAATAACTATTGCCAGGCACTTTGGACTTCACTCGAGTATATTAGCATCGTGGCTCCATACTTTTGTCTATATACGAAACATTTGTGCTCATCATAGTAGATTGTGGAATAGAGAGCTTGCTATTGCAATGAAGATTCCAAAAGCTGAGAAATGGAAAAGCGTAAATTTTAAACGGATGGCTTCTGTAATATTTGCTATAAATATGTTTCTTGCTGGTTTACAATATGGTGACCATATTAAAGATTGCTGGCGAAAAGAAATGGAAGGCTTGTTTAGTCAGGATATGCCAATAGATAATTTTTATGTAAGGATGGGGGGCAATGTAAATTTAATAGATCATCCTTTGTGGAGGGAAAGTTGAGTTATGGATATCAGATACCTTCTTTTAAAGAAGACCACATTTCTCAGGTGTCAGCATTGCAATTATTGTGCGATCTTGGCTACGAGTATATAACGTCGGAGGAGGCTTTAGGAGAACGCAGTAGTCGTACGTCAAATGTAATTCTGGAGGGTATTCTTGAGGGACAATTGCGTAAAACGGCATAACCCGGCCCAGATTTGGCAGGATGTTTCTCTAAACAGGGAAATCGGCCTAAGTTATAGCTGAGCCGTAAAGATATCTGTCTTGGGAGTTTAAAGTCTGCTATCTTTTTATGCAAAAATTTGTTTTAGGCAACGGGGTACAAGTGGGCGGAAAAATTTGTTTGATGTAGTTAATAAAATGGTATATACTATTTTTACACATATGTTAAAAAAGTATGGAATAATTAAAGGGCTATATGGAGTATATAAACCGTTTATTGCTGGATAAGGTAAAAACAGGGTTCAGAA
>CAYMRT010000236.1:0-4932 GCA_964392885.1 uncultured Desulfobacterales bacterium
GCATCTAGTGTAATAAGCGCTTTGTTTTCAAGAAGTTTTGTTGCCTCAGGTACGTTAAATAATGAAGGAAGGCTATATTCTCTGCATATGGTAGCCAAATGACCTGTTACTGCTCCCACTTCAGTTATAATTCCAGAAAGCCTTGGCACTAGAGGAGCAAGTCGTGGAGAAGCAAATTTGGTAACAACAATTGCCCCATTTGGTACGTTTTTTAGATCTTCATCATGATGAAATATATATGTCTCTCCAATCCCTACGCCTTCTTGTGCGGTTATGCCTTTATCTTTTATTAAGATTTCATACTTTTCTGCCAGCGATGAGAGATCCTTGGCAGGTAGCTCTATCTTGTGCTTTATTTTAAGTGGGCGGCTTTGAAGAATAACAATTTCATTGTCTTTTGTAATGGCAAATTCTATGTCTTGTGGCCTTTTGAAATAGCGTTCAATATTTAAAGCATAATCTGCGAGCCTTTTTACCTGATCTATGCTCAAGCTTGGTTTGGCCTTTATATTTTCATCAACTTCCAAAATCTCTATTTTGTCTCCTTCCACAAGCTGTTTTTGTTTTTCTTTCCACGAGATTTGTACAGAACCTATCTTTTTGCTTTTTCGGTTTACGAAAAATATGTCTCCTGTTTCCTGACCAGATACCAGCAGACCTCCAAGACCCCACGTTGAGCTTATTACCATTGTATCACTACTTGGATCAGAAGGGTTAAGGCTATAAATGACACCGCTAGATTTAGCATTTATAAACTCTTGGCATCCAACAGCCATCAGCGTCTCATCTTCTTTAAAGTCTATTTGTTTTCTGTATTCCATTGCCTTAACATTATATGTGCTTGCTATTACTTTCTTATATGCATCCAATATGCCACTTTCTCGCACACCAATGACGCTATCAAATACCCCTGCAAAAGAGTGTTCACTGTCTTCCCCATAGGCACTGCTTCTAACAACCATCATTTTATTGGGTAGATAATGCGAGACAGCCTCTTTTATGGCACGTTTCAGATTAGAAGGAAGTTCTGTATTAAGTATTTCATATTGAATCATTTGTGAGGCATCTTTTGTGGAATACTTATTTTGTGACCATAATTCGAGAATTGATTTTATTTTTTCTTCTAGCCCTGTCGTTTCAAGAAAACTTTTGTAAGCAAAAAAGGTTATGGCAAAACCATTAGGAATTTTTATGCCAAGTCCTTCAGCCAATTGACAAAGCGCACTATTTTTCCCGCCAACAGAGTCCTCATCTCCTCGTTTTAGGTTTTTATAGGGGATAATGAATTTTTCTTTGCCAATGTAGTGCCCTGCAAGAATAGCATTAATGTCTGCTTCTATCTTTTTATAGGCTTCAATCAGGCCATCATATTTGCCTGGTACCATCTCATTAAGGGCGAATATTAACTTTTGTACATCTCCTGAAATGTTGAGGACAAATGTCTCAATAAAGTGCTTATCAAATACAAAATCTCCCCCTAGAGTTTGATTCGCCTCTGCAATCTCATCTAGGATTTTGCTATTTAAAGTAAGTATTTCCTGGAAGGTTTGAAATAATTCTTTAAATGAGCGGCCCTGTCTAGAGCCGCCTGATTTAGTGAAGAGCCCTTTAAATAGTTTATCTAGCTTGAACATCTAACATGACACACTCTTAGTTAATGGTTTAATGAGCGCCTCCTTTACCTTTAAAGAGCACACCCATTAAAAGACCAGCGCAGATTGCAATTATTACTGCTCCTATACCATATATTAAAGAATATTCAAAAGCTAGCTTTGATACTAAAGCAGGAAAACCTACTTGTTTTAGAGTAAGCTCTCTGTCTGTTTGTGCAACAATCTTTGAATCTTTTACTGCAAAAAGCTCTACCTTATAGACGCCCTGCTTCATTTTAGGTGGAATCGGAATAGTTGCCTCAAATGTTCTGTGGTTATCATGATCTCCTGTGTATTTTAGTTTGTCAAAATAGATCCCATAAGTGCCAAATTCTTCTAGTAATTTTACAAATTCTTTAAAGATAAAAGGCTTATCCTCTCCTTCAGGCTCAAGGGTCATCATTTTTTCAAGATATTTGTAGCCAAGATTCAATGCAGGATCATCTAATTTTTCTACCATATCCTTTGAGCTTATAACAAGAAATACTTCAGGTACATTGCCTACTGTTACGTCGCCAATATTCATCCAAAGCAGTCCTGCAATTTTGCCCTTTTTCTTAAGGTGAAGCTCTGTATAGTGCCCGCTTACCCTTAATACAGCCTTAGCTCCCAGTGGTATTTCTCCTTTGACCTTTAATACTGTGCCATTGTAGAAGGTGCCAATATTTATAAGATTAGGTTGGAGTTCAAATGAGACGTCATTTTCAGCACAAAAGGCCAAGGAGTTAAAAGTGAAAACAAGAAAAAGCGTTACAAAGATTGAGAAGATTCTCTTTTTAATATCCATTTTTAGTGACCTCCTTTCAAAGCAACCATAATTTCTGGTGGAACCAGAAGGCCATAAAGCATCTTTACACACACTATAAGAACAAGAGAGGCAAGCAGGATCTTAATCTGATCACCTTTTAGGCGTTTGTTGATTATGGTACCAATTTGTGCCCCAATGGTAGAGCCAAGAAGCAACAAAAGAGCAAGCACAAAATCTACTGTATGGTTGGCATAGGCTTGCATAATTGTTACATCTACACAAGTAAAAAGAATCTGGAATAAGCTTGTCCCCACAACTACATGCATTGGCATCCTGAGCATGTACACCATCACAGGAACCATTATAAATCCGCCACCTACACCCATTATCGCTGCCAAGATTCCAACAAAGGCACCGAAAATGAGAGGCAATAAAAGTGAGATCTCAATGCCAGATTTTTCAAACCTGGTTTGAAACGGCAGACTTTTTAACATCTTGGCATAGGCAGATTCTTTAACTTCTTTTTTTGCAGAAGGGGCGGTTTGGGTTTGTCCTCTAAGTCCTTTTAGGCTGTCAATAAACATATAAATACCAACCCCACCTAGCATTATTACGTAGGTGATTTTAATTAAAAAGTCTGCGTTACCCATTGCCCTTAGGATTTTAATTATTTGCACTCCTAAAGTACCACCAATTATTCCACCAATAAGAAGCAGGATGCCCATTTTAAAATCGACATTTCCTAGCCTCCAGTGTGCCAAGGTTCCAGATGTAGATGCCCCAACAATCTGATTTGAATCAGATGCTGCGGCTACTGTGGGGGGTATCCCAAACATGATTAGAAGAGGAGTCATCAGAAATCCTCCTCCAACACCAAAAATGCCTGATAGCAGGCCAACAAACCCTCCCAGTCCAAAGATCAGTAAGATGTTTACGCTGTTCCCAGCTATGGGAAGATACATGTGAAACATTGTGGCTTATACCTCCTATGAAATTTTTGCTTTTTCTAAAAAATGGCAGATGCACAAGGCATCAGACTAAGACCCTCTACGCAATAGAGGTGCCAAAGAATAAAGGAGGCAAGGAAAGTGGAGTGGAAAATAAATTCTATGATATCAAATAGTTAACATGAGTCATCTTGAAATATTTTGCATTGTAAAAGGGGGGCTTGCCTAAGAAGTTTCAATGTGAAAACTCTCTCAATTTTTATAAAACTTATTGAAATATTGGCAATTTCTACTGTTTAAATAAGGGAGAGTCAAACAGGTGTTTCAATATGAAAACTAACCTTTTATGCCAAATTTTTTCATACGCCTCCAAAGGGTTGTTCTTGGTATGTTTAAGATTTTGCTTGCAAGTTTTTTATTGTATCCGGTTTCCTCCAGCACTCTAAGTATGTGTAACCTCTCTACTTCTTCAAGGGGTAGAAGGGAAGGGTCTTCATCTCGCATGGTAGCTGCCCTTTTTTGTAAGAGCTCTTCTGGAAGATGTTCCACTCCAATTTGCGTTCCATCTGCAAGGGCTATTGCCCTTTGAATTATATTTTCTAATTCCCTTACATTTCCAGGGAACTCATAATTCATAAGTACATTTAATGCCTCTTGGCTAATATTTTTTACATCCTTTTTAAATCGTCTAGAATACTTTTTTATAAAATGAGTAGTTAATAGTGGAATATCTTCTTTTCTATCTGCAAGCCTTGGCAACTGGATATTAACAACATTCAGCCTGTAAAATAGATCTTCTCTAAAGGTTCCTGACTTTATAGCAGTTTTTAAGTCAGTATTGGTTGCAGCAATTATTCTGACGTCAAGATCAATAGGTTTTGTGCCGCCAACACGCAAGATTTGCCTTTCTTGCAGTACATGAAGCAGTTTTACCTGCATTGTCATGGGCATTTCGCCAATTTCATCAAGAAACACCGTGCCCCCATTTGCAGTTTCAAAAAGGCCTTTTTTCACTGATGTGGCTCCAGTAAATGCCCCTTTTTCATATCCAAAAAGCTCACTACTAATTAACTCTTCTGTAAAACTTGCGCAGTTAAAATATACAAAAGGTTTTGAACGCCTTGGACTTAACTTGTGAATGGCCTTGGCAACCATCTGTTTCCCTGTGCCAGTTTCTGCCTGAAGAAGTACATTGCAATTTACAAGAGCTACCTTTTTTATGAGTTTAAAGATCTCCTGCATTGCAGGGCCTGCCCCTACAAAGCCCTCTATAAGCTCTGTTCCCATATTGGCCATTCTGAGCCTTTTGTTTTCCATCTTTAGACGTAGGCTTTCTCGAGCCCTATTGGCAATCAGGCATATATCGTGTTTTTTTAGTGGTTTTGTAAGATAGTGAAATGCTCCTATTTTTGTTGCCTCTACTGCAGAATCAATGCTGGCATGGCCGGTAATAATAATTGCCTCGCTATCTGGGCTAATCTGTTTGACCTTTTTCAATACCTCCATACCATCCATATCTGGCAATTTCAGATCAATAAATATCAGATGAAAAGCATGTTCTCTAAGTCTATCAAAGAACTCAGAT
>CAYMRT010000237.1:0-4650 GCA_964392885.1 uncultured Desulfobacterales bacterium
CTAAAAAGTCTCACTCTTTCTCCATTATAGATACTATAGGCACCAGGCTTAGGATCAAAGGCCCTTATCTGACACTGGACAACCTGAGCAGGCTTATCCCATTTAATATGAAGTTGTTCCTTTTTTATAGGCGGTGCATAAGAAATACCTTCACTAGGTTGTGGAATTTCTTTTAATTTTCCTTTTTCTAACAAGTCTAAAGCCTCCATCAAGCCTTTCGCTCCAAGTTGTGCCATCTCTTTACTCAATTGTCCAAAACTCATGTCAGGAGGAATAGATAATGAACGCTTTAAAAGCATTGGCCCTGTATCCATACCGGCATCCATTTTCATAATAGTTATACCAGTCTCTGTCTCGCCATTTAATATTGCCCACTGAATTGGAGCAGCACCCCGATATTTAGGCAAAAGAGATCCATGTATGTTAATTGGCATAATTTTAGGTATATCTAACAATTCTTGAGGCAGGATCTGTCCAAAGGCACATACTACAAACAAATCAGGCCCTAATGCCCTGACTTTCTCTAAAAATTCTTTTTCGCGAACCCTAACCGGCTGATAAACTTCAAGGCCATGTTCCTGTGCCAACACTTTTATCGGTGGAGGAAGAAGTTTTCTACCTCTACCTTTAGGCTTGTCTGGCTGAGTTACAACTGCCAGTATTTCATCTGGCCCTTCTATCAAGGCCTTAAGGGCAGGCACTGCAAACTCAGGTGTTCCCATGAAAATTATATTAAAACGCTTTTCATTACCTTCCATTTTTCTCTCTATTTTCTAGACTTGATAAAATCTTTGCCCATTTTTTTCTAAAAAGGGTCTTTTTCAATGGGCTTAATCTATCAACAAAACATATTCCATTTAAATGATCTATTTCATGCTGCAAACAGCGTGATAAAAGACCTTCCCCTTCCAGCCTTATTTCTTTACCATGTCTATCAAACCCTTTGACTTCAATCTTTTGGGCTCTTTTTATTTTGGCGGAATAATTCGGAAGACTCAGGCAACCTTCTTCAGCCACTTCGTTTCCTTCAACAGCCGTTATAACAGGATTTATAACCACAATTGGATTTGGTCCTTCCTCTTCCGGAGTAATATCCATTACTAAAAGTTGAATAGGTCTCCCGACTTGATTAGCGGCAAGTCCCACTCCTTTGGCCTTATACATTGTCTCAATCATATCATCTATAAGCCTCTGGAGGCTTCCATCTATCTTTTTTACTGGTTCTGATTTTGTTAAAAGTATTTTATGTGGATAAATAAGTATCTCCATTGCTTTTCCAAAACATTTATCTTTATCTTTTTTTATAACTAGTTAACAATAATCTAACATTTAAGCAAAACATGAATTTTTAAAATAAAAAAGGCTCCTTCCAATCTTAGAAGAAGCCCTTTAATATCATAAGCACTATTAACTACTACTTTTCTGGCTGAAATTTAGTAATCTTTGAGCCTTGTAAACCTAGCCCTGCCATTAACCCTTTCTGATTGAAGAAAAATGCATAAATGTCATCTTTTCCTGTTGTAGTAGTTAAACTTTTAGCGGTCCCTTTATCCACAATGACAATACTTGGGCCAACCCCTATTTCCCAACCATTAGTATTTAAAATATACTTTAGGGCCTTATCAGTCATAAAAAAAAGGGCATATCCATATGACTGAACACCAGCCTGCAGTCCATACGAACCAGCTACCGTCTTATAGTAGGCCACGCTATGGCCGTTTACCCTTAATGCCCCTTCACCATAATGTCCCCCTATTATAAATCCACCTTTTAAAATCCTAGGGAAAACAAGAATCCCCTTGGCATGCTTTGAAAGTTTTACTGCAGCAGGAGAAGACTCATAAAGAATTTGAAGCGCCTTATCTACCTCTTTGTCAATTTCTGCCGCAGTAGTAGCACAGCTAACTCCTACCATACCAAAGATAAAAAAAACCAAGAACAAATTAATTATAAAAGAGTTATTAATTAATGCTCTTTTCATAGCACATCTCCTTAAAAATCTATTTTTTTTATTTATTACCAACTATAGGCAACACCTATACCACCAATCCACTGATTTTTAGAACCACGCTTATCCACAATAGGACTATCCTCTGCATCTGCCAGCAGCCTTCTATATTGAAATCCTGCGCCCACATGCCAATTCATATTAATATGCATTACGGCCATTGGAAATATACGAAAATCCTTTACACCGCTATCAGCATTAAAGATTGGTAAACCACTTCTTGCAGCATCAGAAGTATCTACGCCAAAATAAGTTTCCATATAGTCGTCATCTGCATAAACAAAAGCTGCTCCTAAACCAATGTCAAACATGCGAGATACAGGATACCACCCTCTAGCACCAAATGTTACTGTATAACCTTCATGTTCGCTGCCAATATCAGCAAGAAAATCTATATCTGCAGAAAAACGCTTTCTAGGGTTCATGTCATCAATAAATTCAACTCCTACAAAACCTCCTGCTTCAATGGTATCGTCAATATCTTTCATCTTTTTAACAACTGAATCATCCACATCTTCCCTACCAAAACGATAATTTAAAGATGGGCCTATACGGAGCCATGGATGATCAATAAGATTTACTTGCAACTCAGTTGATCTAATTATCAAATATTGATAATGTCCTTTTAGCTGAAATCTCACAAAAGGCGCAGCTCCAAAAGTATAATCATCCGACCCTTCATATTCAGGAACAAAACCAATAGCAACGCCAACAATTCTCGGCATATTATCTATTGCAAAATCCAGCCCTTGGCTTGCAACAACCTTTGAGCTAGACATTAAGACTATTGAACTAAAAAGAACACAAAGTATTTTTTTATAAAAATTCATAAAAGTAATCCCTCCTTATATTCGTCTTTATTTAATCGTATAACCTCTGCCCTCAAGACATGCAGCCTTTGCTCTATTGTATTGGTCTATTAATGACTGGGTAGTAGCTTGAAGCTGTCTATTAGACTCTTCTGCCCTCTTATTTTCACGCCTCTGCTTAATACCACCAATCATACCACCTGTTACTGCACCAATAGCTGCACCTTTACCTGCATCACCTGAAATTGCACCTATTCCAGCACCTAAAAGGGCACCGCCTGCTCCGCCTCTTATTACACCACCGCGTCTATTGGTATCAGCTTGTGGAGTTGTTTGGGTTTAGATTGACCTTTTGCCGGATAAACTACCATAGAACCTACAGCTTCATGCAACAATAAGAGGGTGAATGAACACAATACTACAAAACAAACCCGTTTTCATAAAAAAATCTCCTACTATCTTTTTATTAAAGAAAGACGACCTAACGCCTATTTTTTGGTTGGAAAGGAAGACAAAACCTCTTTTACTACTTTATTAATATATCTAATTCTTTCTTCAGGAGTATTTAATGATTGAAGCCTATCTGTTACAACTCCACGCCAGAATATAGCTTTCTCTTTTGGGGTTACAGCATCAACTACCAATTTACCCTCTGCATATTGGTACTCTCTTTGGATAGGAACAAGCGGAGAATAGTGATAGTAATAAGGATATAACCCTACTCTTTGATAATCAGTAATAACTTGTGTCTTATTTGTAACATTTGTATGAAATACGATGACAAAATCAGCATGAGTTTTATCAACATATTTATAGCCTTTTTTAATCATTTCTTGAACTAAGGCCTTGGCTATCCTCTCCTTCATGAGGCTCTTAGTACCTTGTGCTGAATTATATGCCACTGAAAAGGTATTTAATTTTGAAAAATCAAACTTTGGATCATAATCTGTATTTACCTGCATGTGTGAGCAGGAAAATAAGAAAAATAAAGAAAACAATAATATAAAACTACCTATAATATTTCTTAATAACATATACTGATGCCCCAAGATCAAACTAAATCTACCTAATTAAAATCAAAGCTTACTAGTAGGCAGAATATGTGTCAAGGATAATCCCTGTTTTCTGGCATGTGCTCATATCCGGAAAAAATATCTTCAGATTACTTATTTTTAGAATAGAACCATCTGACAAGTGATATTCTCTTTGAGAAACACATTTACCTGCTGTCTTTTTTCCTACTATTTTTGCTCTCTTGTAATATCTCATAATTCCAGCAAAAATCTCTGCCGCACTTGCAGTAGAATGTCCTACTATAATTTGTACCGATTGATTGAAGGTAGGCAAATTAGAAGGAACCGTTATTAAACGCCTTTTGCCAGTTGAATTTTCAAGGATTGCCAACTTGTTTCCTGGGAATAGAAATAAACTTGCCAGATCTAACGCCTCAAATAAATCTCCACCTGGACATGCCCTTAAATCAAAGATAACTTCTTTATACTTAGAATTTTCAATTTTATCTCTTACAAAATTTGTTACTTCTCTACTTTCAAAATGAAATATCCTAAAAAAGGCCTGTCTATTTAAACTCAAGAGCTCAACTGCTGGAGGTTTATACTTTTCTCTAATAACATACAGTGATTTAAGCCTCTTTCTTAATTTTACAGTAAGCCGCACCACAGAACCCTCGGTGCCCCTTAACCTTTTTGAAACCTGCCTATATTTTTGTCCTCTGACAATCCAGCCATCAATTGCAAAAAGCTCAATCAAGTCGCCATTTGAATGTTTAAAAAGTGGACTAAACTTATATGGCATTAGAAAAAATCTATTTGA
>CAYMRT010000238.1:0-1842 GCA_964392885.1 uncultured Desulfobacterales bacterium
GTACTGCCATCTGATCTCCATCGAAATCAGCATTAAATGCCGCACATACTAAAGGATGCAATTTTATAGCCTTCCCCTCAATAAGCACAGGATAAAAGGCCTGAATACTAAGTCTATGCAATGTAGGCGCACGGTTAAGCATAACAGGATGGTCTTTTATAACCTCATCAAGTATATCCCATACCTCAACCTTTGCCCTCTCGACCATACGTTTAGCACCTTTAATCGTATGAACATATCCTTTTTCTCTAAGTTTACGAATAATAAAAGGCTCAAACAGTTCCAATGCCATTTTTTTAGGTAATCCGCATTGATGCAGTTTTAACTCTGGGCCTACAACAATAACCGACCTACCTGAATAATCAACCCGTTTACCTAATAAATTCATACGAAAACGACCTTGTTTCCCTTTTAGCATATCAGAAAGAGACTTTAACGGTCGATTTCCAGAGCCTAAAACAGGCCTGCCATGCCTACCATTATCAAGAAGGGCATCTACCGCCTCTTGTAACATTCGTTTCTCATTTCTACATATTATCTCTGGAGCCTTAAGATCCATTAATTTCTTCAAACGATTATTTCTATTGATAACCCTTCGATAAAGGTCATTTAAATCAGACGTAGCAAATCTCCCACCTTCGAGTGGGACTAAAGGTCTTAAGTCAGGGGGAATCACTGGTATAACATCCAAAACCATCCATTCCGGCAAATTATTAGAATTCTTAAAATCCTCTATAATCTTCATTGTCTTTGCAATCTTTTTGGAATTTGTGCCGGTAGGTTTGGATTTCTCCAAATCCTTTCGCAACTTCTTACAAAGGGCATCAAGATCAACCTCTTTAAGCAGGTCCCTTACAGCCTCTGCACCTATCTTTGCTTTAAACCCGCCACCATACTTAACTAATGCATCTTGATACTCGTCTTCAGATAAAAACTGTTTTTTCTTAAGAGGGGTATTGCCTGGATCAATAACAACATACTCTTCATAATAAATTAACTTTTCAAGATCCCTGAGACTCATCTGCAACAATGCTGCCAAACGACTAGGCACTGCTTTATAAAACCATATATGGGTAACAGGACAAGCTAACTCTATATGGCCCATACGTTCTCTACGCACAGAAGAACGAGTTACAAGGACACCACACCGATCACATGTAATACCTTTAAACTTAATCCCCTTATACTTACCACAATTACATTCCCAATCACGCACAGGCCCAAATATCTTTTCGCAGAAAAGCCCATCTTTTTCTGGTTTAAGTGTCCTGTAATTAAGGGTCTCTGCCTTTTTAACAACACCATGAGACCACGAACGGATAACATCAGCAGATGCTATACCTATGGAAATTCTATCTCTATCAAGATATTCTTCTTTTTTCTTACCCATAGCTATTTCTTTTTATTATCTTTTTTACCTTCTTTTAATTTTGCCAGAAGTTTATCCTTTTCATCTTCAGAGTTTGCCTTTAACATCTTTATATCTAAGCATAACCCCTGAAGTTCCTTAACAAGAACATTGAAAGATTCTGGGGTTCCCGGAGTTAGTTTCTGCTGACCTTTTACAATAGCCTCATACATACGGCTGCGCCCAGCAACATCATCACTCTTCACCGTAAGCATCTCCTGCAAAGTATAAGCAGCACCATATGCCTCCAATGCCCATACCTCCATCTCTCCAAACCTCTGTCCGCCAAAATGGGCCTTACCGCCAAGAGGCTGCTGAGTAACTAAAGAATACGGACCGATAGATCTAGCATGTATCTTTTCATCTACTAGATGATTAAGCTTTAACATATAAATAACACCTACCGTTATCTTCTGATCAAATGGCAGCCCAGT
>CAYMRT010000239.1:0-17705 GCA_964392885.1 uncultured Desulfobacterales bacterium
TGCTGGCTCGGAGTTAGCCGGTGCTTTCTGCTGAGGTACCGTCAACAGCAAGGCGTATTGTTGCCTCACTGATTTCTTCCCTCAGAACAGGGCTTTACGACCCGAAGGCCTTCATCGCCCACGCGGCGTCGCTGGATCAGGCTTTCGCCCATTGTCCAATATTCCTCACTGCTGCCTCCCGTAGGAGTCTGGCCCGTGTTCCAGTGCCAGTGTGGCGGATCATCCTCTCAGACCCGCTACCCATCGTCGCCTTGGTGAGCCATTACCTCACCAACTAGCTAATGGGACGCAGGCTCATCCCCAAGCAGTAGCTTGCAAGCAGAGGCCACCTTTGATCAGCAGGATCCCTCCTGCGGATATTATCCGGTATTAGCCCCGCTTTCGCGAGGTTATCCCAGACTCGGGGGTAGATTACCTACGCGTTACTCACCCGTGCGCCACTTTACTCCCCAATCCGAAGATCGGGTTTCTCGTACGACTTGCATGTGTTAGGCACGCCGCCAGCGTTCATTCTGAGCCAGGATCAAACCCTCAAGTTTAAATTGAAAGAGCCGATAATCGGCAACTTGAGTTTCTATTCTTTTACCTGACAGACGCTATTCAGTTTTCAAAGATCAGCCTTTATCAAAAGAGCGATATTTATTTTAATAACGCCTCATTCAACTGTCAAGGTTTTTTAACAGAGTGTCGGCAGCTATTGCCGCTGTCACCTGAGTACCCCGTTGAGGTTTGGGATATATAGCCTACCTTCTAAGAATATGCAAGAGTTATTTTCAAATTTTTCCAACGTTTTGTTGTAACCACTTAAAATATCTTACTTTTTTATGAAAATTTTTTATAAAATTAAGTGGCAAAGGGCATAAAATCAAATACTTTCGTGCCCCCCTTATAAACAAATAAGCGAACAAAGGCACATGCAAATATAAAGCATGTGCCTTAAAATATATTTTAATTAATACTTTTTATTTTGAAATAATTTATTTTTAAAACCAAATATTCCCAGAAGTCCCGTACCTATAAGAAAGATTGATGCTGGCTCAGGCACTGGCTGAGGAGGACTGCCAGCTCTTGGCATAAAGTCAATACCTTCAACATCAGTTAATTGAGCAAGGCTTCCATAAGAAAAGTTTTGCCCATTTCTAAGGGTTAAATTAACAAATAAATCATTATTATCTTCTGTAGCGATTAGCCTATTAAACACCGGATCCCAAGCCAGACCTTCAAATTTTACATCTCCAACACCAAGCCCTCCTGATTCATCATTATCAATCACCTCAATAATATCTCCTGTTAATGGATCTACCTTATATAGATGGTTATCCTTATTATCAGTAACGTACAAGTTACCAAAAGAATCAAATTCTAAATCTTCACCACTATCAACAGAGTAGCCTAACCCTTCTATTGTTCCAAGATCACTTTTTACATCGCCAGTGCTTTTATCTAAAATCAAAAGCCTGTCTACGGTATCATCTCTATTATCCCTAAAAAGGGCATAAAGATCCCCTGTTAAAGGATTTATTGAAAGACCTGAAATATTGTCTTTAGGATTATCAAAATTTACTCCTATTTTACCTATTATGTTAACTATATTGTCTGAAGTAGTAGAAGCTTGATTAAGATCAAAAGAAAAAAGTACAGGTTCACTATATCCAGCTAAGCCATTATTGATTGCCATATAGGCCACTCCATTAGCATCAATAGTAAAGGCCTCTATATCCTTACCTATTTTCTTCACAGTTGCACCCGATCTATATTTAAGCTTACCATAAGAAGTGTAACCAGAAAGAGTAGTATAATCATCTATGGAAAAAAGCTCACCATCATTTTCGTCCACACCCCATAAAACTGGTACAGACCAGCTAACCCCAGGGAAACAAAGCACAATTTGAATAGCTAATATCAAGCTAATTTTTGTAATTTTTTCTAAAATACCCATAACAAATACCCCCTTCTTTCAAGTAAATTATCAGCATACAGCAAAATAAAACTCAAAAATTATCTAGACTGGAAAATTTTTTCTTTTTTTAGAATTATGCACAAAATATACCAAAAAATTTGTAATTCATTTACATAAAAAATCAAAACAGGTGGGTATTTGGATAAGTTCTGACAATGCTATGAAAAAATTTCTACACAAAGTGACATTTTTTTTATTTGATATAGCTTTTTAACGCGCTAACGCTTTGAACCTTGTTACAAATAATGAAATTTTTATTTAATGAAGTGCAAAGATTAAAAGAGAGGTTATCGATTTTGCTGCTATTCTTAACTTTGCCGGTTTGTAACTAAACTAGATGAGATAAGTATATTTTTTGATAATGACTTTTACACACGAAGGTAAATTCTTAGAGTTAATTATCTATGCTTGATTCTGCTTCTTCGTAATTACATTCTTTTTGAGGACATTTTAAAATAACTCCTTTAGCTGTAACCTTTTCCACTAAAAATGTATTGCCACAAGCAGGGCACTGCCTATTAACTGGTTTATCCCAAATTGCAAAATCACATTCTGGATAATTACTACAGCCGTAAAATATTTTTCCACGCCTACTTAACTTTTGCACAATTTCTCCCTTACATCCATTAGCTGGACAAGTTACGCCTGTAGGAATTGGTTTTGTATGTTTGCATTCGGGGAATGCAGAACATGCCAAAAATTCACCAAACTTGCCCCTTTTCTTTAGCATGACTGAGCCGCACTTTTCGCATTTAACATCAGTTATTACATCCTCTTCTTTAACAATTTCTATTGAACCATCTGATCGACGAGTAAAATTTTTTGTATTTTTACACTTGGGAAATGAAGAGCATGCCAAAAACTCGCCAGTCTTCCCATATCTTATAACCATTGGAGAGCCACATTTTTCACATTTAATATCTGTAGAGACGCCATTCTTCTTCACAGACTCCATATTTTCTTTAGCCTGATTAAGCCTTTTTGAGAAAGTATCATAAAAACGCTTTAAAAGCTCAACCCATGAAACCTGTCCTTCTTCCACCTTGTCTAAGCCTTGTTCCATCTCTGCAGTAAAGGCAGTATCTAGTATTTCAGGGAAGTGAGCAGTTAAAAGATCAGTTACTAAAAAGCCTAACTCTGTTGGATAAAAACGCTTGTTTTCAAGTTTTACATAATTTTTATCCTGAATAGTTGACAAAATGGTAGCGTAAGTACTTGGCCGACCTATTCCCTTTTCTTCAAGTGCCTTAATAAGGCTTGCTTCGCTATAGCGTGGAGGTGGTTGTGTGAAGTGCTGCTTGGGTTCAATTGAAATGAGCTTTAACAGGTCCCCCTCTTGTAACTCAGGTAATAACTTATCGTCATCAGATAAGCCGCTATCTTTTCCGTATAGTTTTAAAAAACCTTCAAATTTAAGAATGCTTCCTACACTTCTCAACAAAAAATCGCCTGCTTCTATATCGATAGTAGTCTGATCAAAAGTGGCAGATGCCATCTGACAAGCTACAAAACGTTGCCAAATTAAAGTATAAAGTTTCAAAAGATCTGGTTCTAAAAAGCCTGAAAGCTTATCTGGTGTTCTTTTTACAGATGTTGGCCTTATAGCTTCATGAGCATCTTGCGTCATTTTCCCTTTTTTGTAACTTCTTGCACTGGATGGTAAAAAATCCTTTCCAAAACCTTCTTTTATAAAATTTCTAACTTCTTTAATAGCTTCATCAGATATCCGCACAGAATCTGTTCTCATGTAAGTAATAAGACCTACGGGCCCTTCTTCTCCAATTTCAACTCCCTCATAAAGCTTCTGAGCCAACATCATTGTCTTTTTGGCTGAAAAACCAAGATTTCTTGCTGCTGCTTGCTGAAGGGTACTAGTAATAAATGGAGGAGGAGGATTCTTCTTTCTCTCGATCTTTTTGATAGAAATAACTTTATAAGGTTGTGCTTTTAAAGATTCGACTATCTTTTTAGCCTGAGTTTCATTTTTTATCTTAATACTCTTACCATTTTGTTTTAAAAGTTTTGCCTCAAACTTTGGTGGAACCTTTGCCTCTAACCAAGCAGTAATTGTCCAGTATTCTTCAGGAACAAAATTTTGAATCTCTCGTTCTCTATCGCAAATAAGCCGTACAGCAACAGATTGCACACGGCCTGCAGAAAGACCTTGTTTCACCTTTTCCCAAAGTAAAGGAGAAAGTTCATAACCTACTAATCTATCAAGTATTCTTCTAGCCTGTTGCGATTCAAATCTATTTCTATTTAATGAGGTAGGAGAACGAAGAGCTTCTAAAATAGCCCTTCTTGTCAATTCATTAAAGAGGACTCTATGAAACTTCCTGCCATTCCCTTTGGCTTTTTTAAGCTCTTCAGCAATATGCCAAGCAATAGCCTCACCTTCTCTGTCAGGATCTGGGGCCAAATAAATATCTTTTACTTTAGAAGCAGCACTTTTAAGCTGCTTTAAGATTTTACCCTTTCCTCGAATAACAACATATTCTGGTTTGAAATTATTTTTTTTATCAACTCCAAGACGCTTGGTAGGCAAATCTTTTACATGCCCTACTGAAGCCATTACTTCATAATCATTTCCTAAATACTTTTTTAGAGTTCTAACCTTTGTGGGTGACTCAACTATTACCAAACCTTTCTTCATAAGAACCTACTTACATGAAATTTATTAAGCTATATCTGCCTGCACCGTGAAAGGCTACCACTTCCATAAGCTCAAGCTCTAATAAAATTGCCACAACTTTCGATACAGGCATATGACATCTATAAGCTATCTCGTCAATATGTTGAGGTTCAGCTTCCAAGTTGTCAACTACTTTAAGCATATCGTCATTTAAAAATATTTTCTTTTGACTGTGATCTTTGTCACCAACATTTTTGGACTGAATTTCTAATATATCAAGTACATCCTTTGCCGACTCTACAAGCGTTGCACCCTGCCTAATTAATTCATGGCATCCTTTACTCATTTGGGAATAAATACTTCCTGGCACTGCCATTACCTCTCTCCCTTGTTCAAGGGCAAGCTTTGCAGTAATTATTGATCCGCTTTTTATGCCTGCCTCCACTACAATAACCGCTTTTGATAACCCACTAATAATTCTATTTCTAGATGGAAAATTACCAGGTTCAGGAGGAACACCAGGAAAAAACTCAGAAATCACAACACCCTTTTCTTCTATTTCTTGTAAAAGTCTATTATTTTTAAATGGATAATTAATATCTAGCCCACAACCTTTAACTGCAATTGTAACACCTCCGGCTTCAAGAGCACCTTTGTGAGCTGCTGTGTCAATACCGAGAGCCAGACCCGACACTATAGAAAATCCGGCTTCAGAAAGCTCTCTTGCTAGTTGTTTTGCAATCTTTAAACCGTAACTTGATGCCTTCCTTGATCCCACTATAGAAATGCAATCATTTACAAGATATTTTTTTTCACCTTTTCCAAAAAGAAGTGGAGGGGGGTTATAAATGCTTTTAAGAAGCGGAGGGTAACAGTTATCATCATAAAAAATCGTCCAAATAGAAAATTTACTTAATTTATCTTTAAGATCTCTTACGCTTTTAAGATCAGGGCCTTTTTTTACCACTTCAATAACATTTTTAGGTAAAATCTCTTGAAATATTTTATAATCTCTAGCCAACCAAAAGTCTTTTATTGAGCCGGCTCTTTTTAAAAGGCCAAAAAATCGCACCGACCCAATTTGAGGAATTAAAAGTAAAGCCAAAATGGCATCCTTTTCATCCATTTCATTTAGTCTATTCATTATTTAACTCACTTTCAAAGTATGATAAGCTTAATAATAAGCACAAAGATTTTGATATCTTTATATAAAAATCGGCCATAAGCCTTTTTAACTTTTGACAATGAAAGAAAAACTATTGATTGAATTTAAAGATTTTCTATTTTCTGAAAAAAATGCCTCAATAAATACTGTTACAGCTTATGAGCGGGATATCAAAAGCTTTTTTTCGTTCTTAGATAAAAAAAACCTTTTTGATATAAATCCAAAAGATATTAGAAAATGGCTACTAAATTTAAATAAGAAGGGCTTAAAAAGAACTACAATTTCCAGAAAATTATCTAGCCTAAAAAGCTTCTTTAAATACCTAATAAGAGCAGGTCATACTAATAAGAACCCTGCCGAGCCAATCAGCTTTCCATTAAGATCAAAACCACTTCCAAAGAGTCTTACAACAAAAGAAGTATTTAAAGTGCTAGACGAAAATCCACGCAATGACTTTATTGGCATAAGAGATAAGGCAATTATAGAAATACTTTATAGCACTGGTATAAGAGTTAGCGAACTTGTTGGGATAAACATAGATGACATTAATTTTAATCTAGATATTATTAAAGTTAGAGGAAAAGGGAAAAAGGAACGGATTGTTCCTTTTGGCCAAAAGGCCAAAGAAGCACTTTTAAGATATATGGATGAAAGGAAAATATTAATTAAAAAAGCTTGCAAAAATGATGAAAAGGCCCTTTTTTTAAATATACAGGCTGGACGCCTTAGCCAAAGAAGTATTCAAAGGATGATTGCTAAACGCGGTTTAATCCTTTCCATTCATTCTAAGCTTACTCCCCATGTGTTTAGACATTCAATGGCCACGCACTTACTAGAACATGGAGCAGATCTTCGCTCAATACAAAAACTTCTGGGACATTCAAGCCTTAGCACAACACAAGTTTATACTAACTTGGACACAAAAAGCCTTAAAAAAATATTTACCAAGGCACATCCAAGGGCGAAAAAGGATTAGGATTCTATCTTTTAAAAAAATATGCTATTAATAAAAATTAATCTTGTAAATATTAAGAGGAACTAAATGGACCTTAAGACCCCTAACATCCCACCCCATGCAGGCACAAAGGAGATCAAACGTCAATTTAAATCTGCGATCCCAATCATATTATTATTAATAACAGGAACTATTTTATGGAATTGTTGGTACACCGTAGAGCCTGAAGAAGTAGGGCTTGTGCTTAGATTTGGAAAGTTTCAGAAAGAAACCATGCCTGGACTTCACTTTAAGTTCCCAGAACCTATTGAAAAAGTAATAAAAATTCCAGTCCAGCGACAATTGAAGGAAGAATTTGGTTTTAGAACCGAACTTCCAGGCATTCGTACACGCTATTCAACCAGAAATTATGAACAAGAATCTCTTATGCTAACTGGCGATTTAAATGTCGTTCTAGTTGAGTGGATTACACAATATAGGATTAGGAATCCATATAATTATCTTTTTAAAGTGCAAGATCCAAGACAGACTTTTAGAGATATGAATGAAGCCGTTATGAGGGAAATTGTTGGAGATAAAACTGTTACTGAAGTACTTACAGTTGGAAGACAAGCAATTGCAGACGAAGTGAAAGTGAAATTGCAACAACTTTGCGATCAATATGAGACAGGGATTGTGGTAGAGCAAATAGTGCTTCAAGATGTAAATCCACCAGATCCTGTAAAACCATCTTTTAATGAAGTAAATCAGGCCCAGCAAGAAAAGGAAAAGATGATAAACGATGCCTGGGCTGAGTACAACAAAGTTATTCCTAAAGCCAAGGGGCAAGCACTTCAAACTATTCAAGAGGCAAAAGGTTATGCTACAGATAGAATTAATAGAGCCAAAGGTGAGGCATTGTTTTATGAAGAGTTGCTAAAGGCATACAAAGAAGCACCTGATGTTACAAGAACAAGGCTTTTCCTAGAAACTATGGAGAAGATTTATCCAAACCTTAAAAGAAAAATTGTAGTAGATGAAAAAATAAGAGGACTTTTACCTCTTTTAAACCTAAATACTAAGGAGACACAATGAGGATATTATCTTCATTTTTAGGAGTAATTGTAATTGTAGTCCTTTTAGTAGCAAGTGGAGCATTCTATATAGTAAATGAAGCCCAGCAAGTAATTATTACGCAGTTTGGCAAACCTATTGGTAAACCAATTGTAGAACCTGGACTACATTTTAAAATTCCTTTTATCCAACAGGCCAATTATTTTGAAAAGCGATTTATTGCTTGGGATGGAAAACCAAACCAGATCCCAACAAAAGATAAACGTTTTATTTGGGTTGATACCTATGCAAGATGGCGAATAAAAGACCCTCTTTTGTTTTTCCAACGTCTTAGAAATCAACGTATCGCCCAGTCAAGACTTGATGACATACTAGACGGTGGAACAAGAAATGTAATCGCTAGCCATAGACTTATAGAGCTTGTTAGAAGCGGGCTTATTAAGGCTACATCTAAAGAACTTGAAGAAATCAAATTTGGTAGAGAAAAGCTGGCAAAAGAGGTGTTAAAACAGGCCTCACAAAAAGCTAAAAATCTTGGCATTGAAATACTTGACTTTAGATTTAAGCGAATAAATTATGTGGAAGAAGTACGACAAAAGGTTTATGCCAGAATGATTGCGGAAAGAAAAAGAATTGCTGAACAATATAGAGCGGAAGGAGCAGGAGAAGCTGCAAGGATCCAGGGAGAAAAAGAAAGACAATTAAAAATAATAACCTCTGAGGCGTATAAGACTGCCAAAGAAATAAAGGGCAAGGCAGATGCCGAAGCTGCAAAAATTTATGCAAACGCTTATAACAAGGACCCTGAATTTTTTTATTTTTTAAGAAGTCTCGATGCCTACCAAAAGGCATTTAAAGGAGAAACTACAATTGTAATTTCACCCAATAATCCGTTTCTAAAATATTTTTTAAATAAAAAAGGAAATAAAAACTAGCTTAATTTACAATATATAAAACGAATAATTAATTGGTAATATATCTTTTTTAATCTCTGATAACTTACATGCCTTATTTATAAGGGTTTGGAACGATACTCCATTATAGTATGACAAAACAAGTTTAGCCTCCGACTCTTTTTTATTGCTGTTTGGCAATAAATAATCTTGCAGTTCGTTTTTAAGGCTAATAATCTCAGAAAAATCCTCTTTCTAAAGGTGCTTATCAAGGCGCCTTAGTATTTGCTTATAAATTGGGCGAGTTTTTTAAAGTAAGTATGTATTTTCTTTAATGAACTCTTTTGAAGGTAAAAGAATCTCAAAAACTTGACTATCAGCGGCTCTTTTTACAATACCCTCAAAAGTAGCATCTACCAAATCCTTAACAGCAACACTTTCTCCAACAGGCCAAACACCCCTTAAACTGCCATTTTCAAAGGCAAAACGAGCCCATGCCGTGAGCCTTTCTCTCGCTCTATTGATTGGCTCAATAAATCTTGATATAGGCTGCCTTTCTAAAAGAATCTCTTCTTCCTCATTCACTAATTGCGTTAACTTTTTTGTCTTCTTTTCAATTAACTCCATTTCCTCTTCAAGTTCATCTTCTCGTAGGTCTGCCTCAAGAGAGAGGGCTAAAAATATTCGAGCAGCCATTTTCACTTCTTCCTCTTCCTTTCCTTTAATGGCACTCATTACTTCTTTAACCTCTTGATCTGTAGTGTTTGAAAGAGCTGTATAAAACGTTTCAAAATTCACAGAATCTCCTAGGCCCATCTGTTCACCCCAAGATTCTAACGCCTTAATACTTGAATCAAACCTTTTAACATCATCACCTAAAGGAGAAGTGACCAAGGGTTTAATATCAATAGGCAAGTCCTTAGAATAATAAGAAACTTTTTCTATTTCTGATTCAGATGGTATGAGAATGGTTAACTCTTCAAAAAAAGGAGCCAAAAACAGACCTATTCTTTTTTTAACTACGCACCGAGGATACAAAACAGCCTTTGCTAACATCTAATATCTCCTTATTATCCATTTTTTATAATGAAAAAGTTGACTATAAAGGATTCTTTTTTTAAGTTTTTTTTAATTCTAAAGATTAAAAAATAAAGTAACTAATTCTACCACGGCTGTAGAATAAAAAAAATAATGGTTATTAACGCTAATAAATATACAAATAATAAAAAGACTTCCTTTTTAACATATATACCAAAACTATTTCGTCTAGTTATTAATCTCTTAAGAGATTCTAGAGTGTCGGCAACAGACAAGGCAATTCTTGGAGCAACCATCGCTTATTTCCTTAACCCTGCGGATATTGTCCCTGATTGGATTCCTTTTTTAGGCATGGTTGATGACCTTTATTTAATTGTTCTCGCCCTTTTAAGATTGGTATTAAGGACCGACGAAAAGGTCTTGATTCAATACTGGGATGGTCCAGAAGAATTAATTACTTTATTAAAACAAATAGCAGAGTGGGCAGTGGCATTTTTACCACCTAAAGTGCGCCGAGCCCTTTTAGCAAAGATAGAAGTTGAAAAATAAAAAATTTCAATATTAAGAAGGGTGAACGTATGATCAACAAAAGCCTAGAAATCGACCTGCCTTGCGGTGTATTTTACAACTTATCAAACCTTATATTAGATCTAAACGGCACTCTCACTGTTGATGGTAACTTTATTGAAGGAGTAGAAGAACGCCTTAGAGAAATATCTAAAATCTTAAATGTCTATTTGCTCACTGCCGATACCAATCAAACTGCAGATGAGCTAATTGAAAAACTTGGACAAGATGTATCTATTGAAGTACACAAACTCGAAACAGGAAGAGGAGATATACAAAAATTAGATTTTTTGGAAAAGATTGGAAGAGAAAAAACTGCTGCCATTGGAAATGGATGCAATGATGCGTTAATGCTAAAAGAAGCTGCACTTGGCATATGCGTAATAGGCCAAGAAGGAGCATCTATAGAGGCCCTTCTTGCAAGCCAAGCGGTTTTTTTAAATATATGTGATGCCTTGGATATCTTTATAAAACGAAATAGAATGATAGCCACTCTCAGAAAATAGATCTTTAAACTTCTAGATAATGTCTCAGATAAAGCTTACCAACATGGCAACGGCTGCAGGGTGAGCAGCTAAAATTGGTCCGGGTGACCTCTCTGAAATTTTATCTCTACTTCCTCTATCTACTCATCCTGATTTGCTATTAGGTATGGAGTCGGCTTCAGACGCTGGAATCTTTAAAATTACAGATGAAATAGCAATAGTCCAAAGCCTTGACTTTTTTACTCCAATTGTTGATGACCCTTTTGATTTTGGCCAAATAGCAGCAGCCAACTCTTTAAGTGATATTTACGCAGTAGGGGCACGACCGATTGTTGCCTTAAACATCGTATGTTTTCCTATAAAAAAACAACCTAAAGAAATTTTAGGCCAAATACTAAAAGGTGGAACAGATAAAATTCATGAGGCTGGTGCACTTTTAATTGGAGGACACAGTGTAGAAGATAACGAACCCAAATATGGACTTTCTGTAACAGGCTTGGTCCATCCTCAAAAATTCTTATCAAATAAAGGGGCAAAACCTGGAGATACACTAATTCTTACAAAGCCTATTGGAACAGGTATCCTCTCAACTGCTCATAAGGCAGGTCTTTTAAGTAAAGATGTCTTAGATAAAATGATCAATGTAATGAAGACCTTAAATAAGGATGCCTCAGAGACTATGGTTAACCTTGGTGCTCATAGCGCAACAGATATAACAGGTTTTGGACTTGCCGGACATGCCTTAGAAATGGCAGTAGCCAGTAAAGTAAAAATAATAATTGACACTAAAAAAGTACCCCTTTTACCAGAAGTTATAAAATTCTCTAATATGGGCTTCATCCCAGAAGGAGATTATGCCAACAAACAATATTGCAAAAAATCTTTCATAATTCATTCTTCTGTGAATGAAGATTTGATTCCGGTGCTTTTTGATGCGCAAACATCTGGAGGACTGTTAATTAGTATTTCTGAAAAAAATGCCCAAAAACTTGTAAGCATATTAAACAAAAAAGGCCACAAAGATGTGGCCGTAATAGGTTATATTGAAGATGGAGACGGTGTTGTAGAGTTATGCTGACATGAGAGTTATTTTTTATTTGTTCCTAAAAGTTCTTTAATTAAAGGTGTTAATTCTTCTTTGTTTATCTTTCCCATTATCTTTTTTACAATTTTATGTTCTTTATCTAACACAAATGTTACAGGTAAAGCATAAATATTTCCGTAATCTGCCAACACCTTTGATGTAGCAAGCAAAACAGGAAAGTTTATTCCCAACTTTTCAATAAATGGAGGAAGCACCTTTTCGCCATCATTATCTACTGAGATTGCTAAGACAGTAAAGTCTTGTGAACCAAACTGTTTCTGTAAATCTACAAAGTCTGGCATCTCCATACGACAAGGTGGACAATATGTAGCAAAAAAATTTATGATGACAACCTTTCCTTTATAATCAGACAAGTTAACCGTATCTCCTGCAAGATTTAAAAGAGTAAAATCTGGTGCGTGGGAAGTATCAGTCTTTCCCTGACAAGCTGACAAAAATGCAAAAAAGAGAATAAAAACAAAAAATAATAGATGAAGTTTTATTAATGTCTTCATAATCTTCTCCTATTACTCTTCAAATGCCTCTAATTCAAAAATTATCTTTTTTAAAATTTGGACTTCGTGCTCCAGTATAGCCTTTCCCTTATCTCTAGAAGCCAAAGATGGATCACCCCAAATTCCACCTGGCCAAAACTTTTTCTTATTTTTAGCTATAATAAATTTTGGAAACTTTGGAAATTCCCTTTCTGCAGTCCCCTTAACCTTATCTTCTCTCAAATATTGCATTAAAGAAGTTTCTACTTCCCCAGCATGTGAGTCGCCGTCGGTTTCAACA
This sequence comes from uncultured Desulfobacterales bacterium, assembly GCA_964392885.1. Taxonomy (GTDB): domain Bacteria; phylum Desulfobacterota; class Dissulfuribacteria; order Dissulfuribacterales; family QOAL01; genus JAADCZ01. Next base: position 12,628 of record CAYMRT010000239.1, read on the forward strand.
AGCTCATTAGGAAGAAGTTTAACTAGATCAATAATAGAAAGAACTGCAAATTTGCCTTCATTTAGTTTCTCTACCAATTCATCTGCCACATCTAATATCGAGGCCATATGTGTTCCACCTGCATGCCCGGAAATTAATAAAAAATTTCTCAACCCCTGATTATAAAAACTCACACAAATATCTTTCACCAATCTTTTTAATGTGGAAGAGCTGATACCAACTGTCCCAGGATGCTGTTTAGTGCTTCGACATAAACCATACCATACCGGTGGTGCTACAAAAAAATGGTAATCATATGACGTATATTTTAAGAGTTCATATACATGAATTGTATCTGTACCAAGAGGTAGATGAGGGCCATGTTCTTCAACAGAACCAAAGGGAATGGCTACAGTTTGGCTCTTTTTTAAGCCCTGTTGAAACTCAACCATCGTAATATTCTCTAGTAACATAAGATAAAAAACCCTTATAATCAAAAATTGATTAATATTATATGGTGTAGATCTTTAAATGTCATCTTACTTTAATCTCTTGACCTTACTATTTTTTTTATATATCATGCCGAGGTCTTAGATATTTTTACTCCTAAATGTCACTGAGTGGAGCCATGAGATTAACAAGAGCAGGTGAATATGCAATTAGATGTATAATGTACCTTTCCTCTATTGGGAAAGGCAATCTTGTAAGCAAAAAAGAAATTGCTTCAAAATGTGCTATACCTACACATTTTTTATCGAAGATAGCGCAAGAATTGCAAAAGGCTAGAATACTTGAAATTAAACAGGGGCCAAAAGGTGGTTTTATCCTAACCAAAGACCCAAAGAATTTGACATTGCTTGAGGTAATAGAAGCAATAATTGGTGAAATATATCTAAACGACTGTATTGCTCATCCAAATCAGTGTGAAGCAAGTAGTAAATGTGCCGTTCACAAGGTATGGAATAAGGCTAGGACCCAATTAAGAAATACTTTAAACACTGTAACATTTAGCGAATTGGTGGCAGACCCTAGGTGTATTCCCAATTTTGATCAACAAAAATAAAAAAGCGCCTTTATAGGCGCTTTTTTTAACAAATTAACAAATGGTCGGGACGAGAGGATTTGAACCTCCGACCCCCTGAACCCCATTCAGGTGCGCTCCCAGACTGCGCCACGTCCCGATTAGATTAAAAAATACTCATATAAAGGATATAGTCAAGATGATTTAAAATTATACCTTAAAATAGTTCCTATACCATTCAATAAATTTAGGTATTCCTACCTCTAATGGAGTAGATGGCTTAAATCCGGTATCCCGAACCAAGTCATCAATATCTGCATAAGTTGCGGGTACATCTCCTGGCTGAAGTGGCAAAAGATTCTTTTTAGCCTCCTTACCAAGGGTATTCTCAATTACCTGTATAAAATGCATAAGCTCTACAGGTTGATTATTTCCGATATTATACACCCGATATGGAGCATAACTTGTTCCTGGGTCTGGACTATCTCCATTCCATTCTGGATTTGGCTGAGCAGGCCTCTTCATTACCCGAACGACCCCTTCTACAATATCATCAATGTAAGTAAAATCCCTTTGCATCTTTCCATAATTAAAAACGTCGATGGGACGATCTTCTAAAATTGCCTTTGTAAAGAGAAATAAGGCCATATCTGGCCTACCCCAAGGACCATAAACAGTAAAGAATCGTAGCCCTGTACATGGTATTTTAAAAAGGTGTGCATAGGCGTGTGCCATTAGCTCATTTGATTTTTTACTTGCCGCATAGAGTGAAACAGGATGGTCAACATTATCATGAACACTAAATGGCATTTTAGTGTTAGAACCATAAACAGAACTGGAAGAGGCAAAAACCAAATGTTTAACATCATTATGCCTACAACCTTCTAAGACGTTTACAAATCCAACCAAATTAGAATCAACATAGGAATGAGGATTGACAAGAGAATATCTAACTCCAGCCTGCGCTGCCAAATTGACAACAACATCAAACCCTTCAACTTTAAAAAGCTCTTCCATGGAACTTTTATCAGAAAGATCTATCTTAACAAATTTAAAATTTTTATATGGATTAAGTATTTGAAGCCTTGCCTCTTTTATTGAGGGATCATAATAATCATTTACTATATCTAGCCCAACAACTTCATAGCCATCTTCCAATAGCCTTTTAGACAAATGAAAACCTATAAAACCAGCAGCACCTGTCACCAATACCTTCTTAAACTCAAAACTCATACCCAATTCTCCTTTTATTCAACAGTAACGCTTTTGGCCAAATTCCTTGGCTGATCCACATCACAACCTCTAGCCAAGGCTATTTCATAAGCTATAAGCTGAAGAGGAATGGTAAAAATAAAAGGATTTATTGCAGGATCAACCTTTGGCACACTTATTAATACGTCACTAATCCGACTTAAACCTTCATCACCATCTAACCCTATTGATATAACAATTCCTCGTCTAGATTTTACTTCTTCAACGTTACTTACCATCTTTTCATAAACATGATCCTGAGGCACAAGGGCAACTACAGGCATATTTCTATCAATAAGGGCAATTGGTCCATGTTTCATCTCCCCAGCAGCATAACCTTCAGCATGGATATAGGAAATTTCTTTGAGTTTCAATGCCCCCTCAAGGGCAATTGGGAACTGAAGATGACGCCCAAGATAAAGAAAATCAGTGTATGTATAAAACCTATCTGCTAATTCCTTTGCATCCTCATGCCAATCCTTTAGCCGCGATTCAATCAGCTCAGGTATTTTTATTAACCATTTTAGTTTTCGAGAAATTTCTTCACCAGAAAGGCGCTCTCTTTTTTGGGCCAAAAATAATGCTAACAAATAAAGAGCTGTAAGCTGACTGGTAAATGCCTTTGTTGAAGCAACACCAATTTCTGGCCCTGCATGGGTATAAACCGTTCCATCAGATTCTCGAGTTATTGTACTGCCAATAACATTACAAATAGAAATTATTTTGGAACCAAGCTCTTTTGCAATTCTAAGACCTGCTAAGGTATCAGCAGTTTCTCCTGATTGCGAAATAGGTATTGTTAAAACGCTTTCATCTATTAACAAATCCCTATATCTAAATTCAGAAGCTAGCTCTACCTCTACAGGGATACCAACCCATTTTTCTATCCAGTATTTTCCAACAAGCCCAGCATGCCATGAGGTACCACAGGCTAAAAGCACAACCCTTTGCAACTTATTTAATACCTCATCTTCAATTGCAATCTCATCTAAAATTATTTTGCCAATATCTGGTACTATTCTTCCTCTAAAAGTATTTAAGATGGCATCAGGCTGCTCGTAAATCTCCTTTAACATAAAATGCTTATAGCCTGCCTTCTCTGCCATTGCAGCATTCCAGTTTATTGTCTTAATTTTTTTATGAATAGGTTTTCTAGTCTTAATAGATTTAACTGTAACGCCTTCCTTTGTTAAAAGAGCCATTTCGCCATCTTCCAAAAAAATTACATCCCTTGTATAAGGAAGAAGAGCAGGTATATCTGAGGCCATAAAACATTCACCTTCTGAAATACCCAATACTAAAGGACTTTGCTTTCTGGCAGCAACAAGCTGATCTGGCTTTTTAAGCCATAATACTCCAAGAGCATAAGCACCAATGACTTTTTCAAGGGCTTTGGATACAGCAGCTTCTAGATTGTCCTCTAAATATTTTTCAATTAAATGAGCCAACACTTCTGTGTCTGTTTCAGAGCTGAACTTGTGACCTTCACTTTTTAATTCTTCACGAAGGGAAAAATAATTCTCAATAATTCCATTGTGAACTACTACAAGTTCTCCTGAACAGTCAGCATGTGGGTGAGCATTGTCTTCTGTTGGCTCTCCATGGGTTGCCCATCTGGTATGTCCAAGGCCTATAGCAACTTTTGTTTGGCGAAAATCTTCCAGAGCCTCCTCTAAAACATTGAGCTTACCTTTAGCCCTTATACGCCTTATACCATCTGAATCCGGCCAAGCCACTCCTGCAGAATCATACCCTCTGTACTCAAGCCTTTTCAAACCATCGAGCAGTACAGGCAAGATACGCCTGTAACCAACGTAACCAACGATACCACACATTTAATAAGCTCCTTTCATGCCTAGAACTACAAATATAGTCTCAAAAAGTATAGATAAATCCATTAATATATTACGATTATAGATATAATATAAGTCAAGCAGGATCATTTCCTCAAAAGATACTTCGCTTCTGCCAGCAATTTGCCATAGTCCTGTAATACCAGGCTTAACACTATTACGTTTTCTATGCCAATCCTTGTACAACTCATATTCATAAGGCAAACATGGACGGGGACCAACTAAACTCATATCTCCATTAAGCACATTAAAAAGTTGTGGAAGCTCATCTAAACTAAGTCTTCTAATTATCTTTCCAACTCTAGTCACACGAGGATCATTTGTAATTTTAAGAACCGTCTTTTTAGTTCTATCTATTTCTCCCTTAATAAACTTTGAAACAAAATTTTTATGAATGCTGGAATCTGTATTTATTTTCATAGAACGAAACTTTAACATTTTAAATTGTTTGCCATCTTCTCCAACCATTGTCGCCTTATAGAAAACCGGACCTTCTGAATCCAATTTTATGGCAATTGCTATTATTAAAAAAATAGGAGAAAAAATTATTATCAGTAGGACAGAAAAAATAATATCAAAAATCCTCTTTATTCCTTTAAAAAAGGATGGATTTCTTTGCAAACACATTCTAATCATTGGAATGTTACAAAAACTATCTATCCTTAATTTCATAGGAATTATAGGTAAAAGCGATGGTGGGAACCATGCCACTAATCCCTTTGACACTGCAAAATCAAGCAAAGTAATTAACTCTTTTTTATCAAGACCTTGACCAGTTATGATTAACTCGTTTATTTTATGTATCTTAATCAGTTGGGGCAGTTCTTTTAAAGAACCTAATATTTGCTTACAACAAGTATCGTTTTTTAATTTATTATCTTTAGAGTTGATGGCTTTAATGGTTACAATTCCACTTATCCAGTAAGGTGCATTTTGTTTAATAATATAATTAATCAAATCGATATTAAATGCAC
>CAYMRT010000240.1:0-11327 GCA_964392885.1 uncultured Desulfobacterales bacterium
CAATCACTCTCAAAGAGAACGACTCTGTTGAAAAGGCTGCTGTGATAATGCTTGAAAATAGAATTAGCGGAATCCCAATAGTGGACAACGATTATAAGGTTGTTGGAGTTATAACCCAGACAGATGTCTTTAAGGTAATGATTAGCATTACAGGTGCTTATAAGAGCCCCATTCAAATTGCCTTTGAGATAGAGGATAGTCCTGGTTCTTTAAATGCCTTACTTAATAATATAAGAGAACATGGTGGAAGGATAGTGAGTGTTCTAACTTCTCAAGAAAATATGCCAGAGGGTGCAAGAGAGGTTTATGTAAGGCTTATGGAGATGTCAGATGATGCACTCAATAAGCTGGTTGATCATTTAAAGAAGGAGTACAAGGTCTTATTTGTAATAAAAGAAGATTTATCAAATATCCCTAGGCGGAAGAAATAAAAATTTTTCATTCTTGACGCCTTATAATTTTTCTTTTAATTAAAAAGGGTTATAGATTAATTGAACTTTTATTCCCTTAAGAGGAGAATCTATGACCTTAACAAAAGCAGACCTTGTAAATAAATTATATGAATCAGAGGTCCTTTCCAAGGCCCAGGCTATAGAAGCCGTTGAAGCTGTAATTGAGATTATTAAAGAGACCCTTGAAAACGGTGAAAATGTTCTTATAAGTGGCTTTGGTAAATTTACTGTAAAGGATAAAAAGGCGAGAAGAGGCAGAAATCCTCATACTGGTGAGGACTTGATTTTGGAACCCAGAAGGGTTGTAACTTTTAAGCCATCTGGTGTCTTGAGAAAGAAAATCAATAACGTATAGATTAGGCTGCATGGAGGTTATCATAACTGAGCTGACCACAGGCAGCCGCAATATCTTTTCCTTTGCTTTTTCTTATTATGGCGGTATAGCCTTCTTTTTTTAATATCTCTTGAAATCTTAACACATTTTCATAAGAAGGTTCTTTAAATTCTATGCCCTTAGATTTATTAAAGGGTATAAGGTTAATTTTAGAAGGTATGGGTCTAAGAAGTTTTGCCAGTCTTTTTGCATCTAATTCGCTATCGTTTATATCTTGTAGTAAGATATACTCAAATGTAATCCTACGTCTTCTAGGAAGTGGAAATTTTTTGCAGGCATCAAGCAGAGATGCCAAGTTATAGCGTTTATTAATTGGCATTATCTTATTTCTTATCTCATCTGTTGTAGCATGGAGAGAGATTGCAAGCCCTACATCTGTATGTTTACCAAGCTCCATTATTTTGGGCACAATACCGCATGTAGAGACTGTAATTTTTCTGGTTGAAAAGTTAAGCCCTAAATCACTTGTTAGTATTTTGAGTGCAGAGAGTAAATTATCAAAGTTTGCAAGTGGCTCACCCATTCCCATAAATACCAAGTTTCTTAGATTGTTTGGCTCATCCATTTCTTCCATGGCCTTTAAGGGCTGAATTGCAATTTCAGAAGGGGTCAGATTTCTTTTAAAACCCATTAGTCCTGTTCGACAAAAACGGCACTTCATGGCACAGCCTACCTGCGTAGAAACACAGAGGGTGAAATGTGTTCGTTCAGGGATAAGCACACTTTCAATTATGTGCCCATCTATTAATTTAAAGGCCCATTTAGTTGTTCCATCTTTTGAAATCTTTTTGTCTGCTACTTCAACTTTATAAAAGAAACCATAGTTTTTAAGCTTTTGGCGCAATACCTTTGAAAATTCAGTAATCTGGTTAAAATCATTTATTCCAGGCTTCCAGCACCACTTGAAAAGCTGCCTTCCTCTGAAGGCAGCTTCTCCAATGGATTCCATAAACAATTCCAATTCTTGTACCGTTTTAGAACGAACATCTATCATTTTAGATCACTAAGGAGCTTTTCTGCCTCTTTTCTCTCTGGAAATTGCTCTTTTGACTCAAGGGCAATCTTTAAATAATTTTTTGCTTCCTCTTTTTTGCCAAGGCCTTTTAAGGCTACCGCCATGTGATAGTTGATGCTTGGATGAGTTGGCCATTTTTTAAGGGCAAGAGAAAGATCTGCAACAGCTAAATCATAGTTACCTTTCTTAATCTGAATCCATCCACAAGTATCGAGAACAGATGGGTCTTCTGGCGCAACTTCTTTTGCCTTTTGTGCCCAAATAAATGCCTCTTCAAGTTCTCCTTTTTCTGCTAACAGCCAAGCAAGATTGTTTGCTGCAGGGAAAAATTTGGGATTTTTTTCAAGGGCCTTTCTATAGGTCTTTTCTGCCTTGTCATCTTGTCCTAAACGCTGCTGAATTGATGCAATTGCCATATAAGCCATTATAAAGTCTGGTTTCTTTTCTAAAAGTTTTTCATATTCCTTTATGGCTTCTTGTGCCTTCCCGGTTTTTACATATATCTTACTAAGAGCAATATATGGGCTAATAATTTTATTATTTAATGAAAGTGCCTTTTTAAGGGATTTTTCTGCTTCATCAAACTTGTTCAATGTAATTAGCAGCCTGCCCTTTATTGTTGGGAAAATGGCACTTTTAGGTTCTTTAGCCTCTAAAGCCTCTACTAGTTTTAGGGCATCTTCTACTTTTTTATCTTTTACATATATGCTAACTAGGGTATAGAGGGCTGGAAAATATTTGGGTTCTTGTTCTATTATCTCTTTTAAAATGGTAATTGCCTTATCTTTATTTTTTAAAGCAAACTCTGCCTTAGCAAGCATATATTTGGCATTTAAATTCTTAGGATCTTTTTTAAGAACTTTTAACAAATCATCTTTCGCCTCTTTAAACTTGCCCTTTTTAAGCATTGCACTTGCATGGAAAAAGAGCACCCTTGGTTCGTCTGGAATTCTTTTTAAAAGAAAGTTTAACTGGAATAAGGCATCATCAACTTTTCTCTCTCTCAGATAGACCTCAGTTAAGAGTACCCTTGCCTTTAAAAACTCAGATGCCTGAGCAGTGCAGCTTACAAGGTCTTCTTCAGCATTTTTTATTTTACCAAGACTTAGATAGGCAAGTGCTCTAAAATAGAGAGCCTGAGGGCTGTTAGGATTTTTTTCTATAACTTTTGATAAGTCTTCAACCGCCTTATCAGGCTTATTTTCAAGAAGGGCTAAACGGCCTCTAACTAAAAGTCCTACAGGATGCTCTGGATTGGCATTTAACACCTCATCTGCTAGTTTTTTGGCAGCCTTTGTGTTATTTAAGTTAAGGTTTGTAAGGGCAAGTTTTGCCGTGATATTTATATTTTTAGGTGCAAGTTTGTGAGCCTTTTCGAGATATTTTAAAGCCTCTTTTCCCTTGCCTTCAAAAAGCAAAAAATTTGCTTTAGTAAGATAGGCCAAAACAAATTTAGGATGTTTTTTTATGATATTGTCGAGCTCTTTTACTGCCTTGTCTTTTTCTTTATGTCTAAAATAAAAGCGCACAAGATTCATTGCCACAGATGGCTTATCATTATATTTTTTTGTAGCGTTAATTAGGATTTCTTTTGCTTCATCTAGCCTATTTTGAGCCTCTATAATATTTGCAAGCATTATTTCTACCTGAAGCTTTTCAGCAGGAGTTTTGCTTACTGAAAGGGCCTTTTTCAAAAAGGTCTCTGCCTTTGCAAAGTCTTTTTCGGCACTTGAAATATTGGCTAGGCTTAATAATACTTGCCTGTTATTCGGGTCGATATTTTTAGCCTGTTCAAGAACTTTTAATGCTTCATCATATTTTTCTTGTTTTGTAAATAGGACCGATTTTAAAACAAGCACTTCTACGTCAGATGGATTTTTTTTAAGAAGTGTCTCTATATGTTTATTTGCTTCTTCAAACTTTTTGGCAAGAAGTAAGATTTGAATTAATTTTATTCTGGCATCTCTATTTTCAGGTGAAACATCTACTGTTTTTCTAAGCTCTGATAAGGCCTCTCTAAGGTTTCCAAGTTTTAGGTCAACAAGTGCAAGCTGATAGTGGCCAGGACCATATTTAGGATCAAGTTGCACTACATTTTTAAATTCTATTCGTGCGGATTTTAGATCATTTTTCTTTACGTATTGCAATCCTTTTTTATAGTGTTCTGCCTTCTGTTCTTCCGGAGAAGAACAGCTGGCCAGGGCAAAAAATAATAAAAAGACAATAAAAATAGACAAAGTGAAAAAACATTTTTTAATGTAGAACCTTTTCATATTTCCCCCTATTTCCTAATTTTTAAGAGATGGTTGACCTGTTGACTCAAGTACACTCATCCAAAAGCGGCTTTTTAGATTTACTTGTTTTCTTTTGAGGATAGCTGTCTTAAGAGGGATGTGCACATATCTGTCATTCCATAAGCTCACCATCATATCAGTTTTACCTGCCATTGCAGCATGTACTGCATTTTGACCAAGATTTCCACAATAGAGACTATCATCTACATTGGCTGGAACGCTTCTGATGATGTAACTTGGGTCAATATACCTTATATAAACTTCTTTACCTAGTGATGCGAAATATTCCGCTATCCTTTCCTTGAGCAGTTTCCCTATATCGCCAAGCTTAATATTTCCAGATGGATCTTTTTCTCTAATTTGCCCTTCAAAAAATTTTTGTCCAGCCCCTTCCGCCACTACAATTACTGCATGGTTTCGTTCTTCTAGCCTTTTTTCAAGTTGTCTTAAAAGGCCCTTTTCTCCATCAAGATCAAAGTCGCTCTCTGGTATTAAGCAAAAGTTTACCTCCCGCAAAGCAGCAGATGCCATTGCAGCAATAAAGCCTGAATAGCGCCCCATTAGCTTTACAAGACCAATACAGTTAGGAGCTCCAATTGCCTCTGTATGTGCACATCTTATAGCTTCACATGCCATTTGAACAGCAGTATCAAATCCAAAGGTCTTGGATACAAGGTATATATCGTTATCTATAGTTTTCGGTATGGCAATAACCGAAATCTTTAAGCCCCTTTTTGAGATTTCATCGACAATTTTTCTGCTTGCCCTAAAGGTTCCATCTCCACCAATAGTAAAAAGTATAGATACATTCATTCTCTCAAGGGCATCGACAATTTGATCTGATGGTTGAGGTCCTCTTGACGAGCCCAAGATCGTTCCTCCATACTCATGAATTCTTGCGACAGTTTCAGGAGTAAGTTCTAATACATCTAAGCCGTATGAGGGAATAAAACCCCTTAAGCCAAAACGGATTCCAAAAACGTTTTTGACTCCATAGCCATAGAAAAGGGTCATTACAATTGCCCTTATAACGTCATTTATACCAGGGCAGAGTCCACCGCATGTTACAATCGCACATTTTGTTTTAGATGGGTCAAAGTATATATCTTTTCTAGGGCCAGCAAGCTCAAATGCTGGTATTTGATCTTTATCTTTAAATTGTTCTATGCGCCTTTTCGAGGCAAGGAGAAGTACCTTATCATCGTCATCCACAAAACAGGAGTAATCTTTCTTAATAAGTGGAGATGGAACGGTGCACCTTCCAAGGGTTGAAATCTCAGTAGAAATGTCTTTAATATCTTCTAGCTCATCTACAAAACTATTTATAATACAGTTTTTGTCCACCTCTTCCTCCTATTGCCTTTTTCTTGGTTTAATACTACAAGAAGTCTATCGGATCTACATGCAAATTTAATTATTAATTAAAAATTATGAATGGGAAAATAGGAATATTTGATTCTGGAATTGGAGGGTTAAGCGTAGTTAAAGAGGTCTTAAAAAGGCTTCCGGGTCTTTCTATTGTATATTTTGGAGATACAGCCAGGACTCCTTATGGAACCAAAAGTCAAGAGATATTAAGGCGATTTGCCCTTGAAGATGCAGGCTTTTTAATTGAGCAGGGAGCCAAAATAATTGTTATTGCATGTCATAGTGCTGCAAGCTGTGCAACTTTTGAATTAAAGTCAAAGCTCAATATACCAATATTTGAAGTTGTAACCCCTTCAGTTAATGAAGCTTGTAGATTAAGTAAAAATGGCAGAATTGGAGTAATTGGAACAAGGGCTACTGTTTCATCAAAAATTTACGAAAGACTTATCCCTGAAAAGAGGCCCGATTCAAAGGTCTTTCAGCAGCCCTGTCCTCTTCTTGTGCCTTTAGTTGAAGAAGGCTGGCTCAATAAAAGAGAGACAAGAATGATAATTAGAAAGTATTTACGTCCTCTTAAAGATAAACAGATAGATACTCTTGTATTAGGTTGTACTCACTATCCACTTTTAAAGCCTGTTATCAAAGAAAAAGCAGGGAAAAGGATACAAATTGTGGATCCATCTAAAGAGGTTGCCAAAAAGATAGCCTCTTTTCTAAAAGAAAACAGCTTATATGAGATTGACAAAAACGGAAGGCATGAATTTTTTGTATCTGACCTTACTGCTCATACTATAGAAATTGTCCAGAGATTTCTTGGCCAGAGAGTGGAGCTTAAACTTGCAGGTATTTAAAAAAGACTCCTTACTAGAGCCAAATCTTCTTCTGTATCCACCTCTGGTGGAGCGGAGTTAACAGTGGCAATTCCTATTGTGCATCCATTTTCAATGACCCTTAACTGTTCCAATCGTTCAATTTTCTCAAGTTTTCCTTCTGGCCAAGATACAAATTTCTTTAAAAATAATACATTGTAGCAATAAAGACCAAGGTGGCGGAGATACGGCTTTTGGACATTGTCAAGTAGGCCATCTCTATCAAATGGTATTTGTGACCTAGAAAAGTATATTGCTCTAGAAGAGTTATCTACAACCACTTTTACTCTGTTTGGATTTTGTGCCTCTTTTTTCGACATCTTGCATGCAACTGTGGTCATGGAAAATATCCCTTTTTTATAAAGAGAAAACATCTTTTCAACTGCTGTTATATCCAAAAGTGGTTGATCACCTTGAACATTTATAATTATATCATCTGGCAATAAACCAATTTTTGTAACAGCTTCATAAATCCTATCTGTGCCAGATATATGATCCTTTCTAGTCATTACGCACTTAAAACCAAACTTATTAACCACATCCATTATTCGTGAATCATCAGTTGCAACAAAGACCTCTTTAACACCACTGACCTTTTTTGCCCTTTGTGCCACATGAATTATCATCGGTATTCCTTTAATATCACAGAGCGGTTTTCCTGGAAGCCTGCTAGAAGAGTATCTTGCTGGAATCACAATATAAGAACTCATAATTATTTACTCACTTGTCCATTTAGTGCATTTTGGATTTGAAGACAGTAATTGTATATTACACTTTTATTAATGTCTAAGAGTGCTGAAATGATTTCAGCCACTTCTTTAATCCTACTTTTTTTATTAGACATAATTAGCTTAATTAGCTCTTCAAGCTCTTTGGGACATTGTTTAGGAGTTTCTTTTGGTTTTTGTTTTGATACTCCTTCAACAACAAAAGTTATTTCACCTCTAATTTCTGCTGGCAGTTCATCTAAAAGCTGCTCTAGTGTCGTTAGTATGTAGGTTTCGTGTCTTTTGGTCATTTCTCTTGCAAAAAAGATCTTTCTATTTCCAAGCTCTTTTAATATATCAGAAAGCGTCTTTTTTATTCTGTGGGGGGCTTCAAAAAATACTAAAAGAGCCGCGATATCTTTTATCTCAGAAAGGATTTTTTGCCTCTCTTTCTTTTTTTGGGGTAAAAATCCGACAAAATAGAAACTATCTGCTGGCATACCGCATATACTTAAAGCACATGAGACTGCAGAAGGCCCAGGGATTGGTATTATCTCAACATCTTCTTCTCTAAGCTTTGATATCAACCTTGCACCAGGATCTGATATTCCTGGATTACCTGCATCTGAAACCAGTGCAACACTATGTCCTTTTTTTAGAACCTTATAAATTTCGTTAAATCTCTTTAGTTCGTTGTGTTCATGACAACTTATAATTTTACATTTGATGTTTAAATGACTGAGTAGTTTTTGTGTTCTTCTGGTATCTTCTGCTGCTATTAGACTTACTTTTTTAAGACACTCTATTGCCCTAATAGTGATGTCTTTTAAATTGCCGATAGGGGTTGAAACTACATAAAAAGTGCCAATATTATTCACTTTTTGCCTGCTTTGCTACTACTATCATCCGCTGAATTGTAGTTATAAAGCTTAAGATAGAAATAATGATAAGGATTGGATTTATCCAGCCGGTAAGAATGCCGATTATAAAAAGCACTATTCTTTCAAATCTGGTAAGTATTCCAACGCTACATTCATATCCAAGGGCTTCTGCCTTGGCTCTAGCATAACTTACAAAATATGAGCCTGAAAGTGCTGTTAAAACTAAAACTGCAGACATAGCACCTTCATGTAGAACTCCAATTAGATAATATAGGAGCCCAGCATAGATAAAGAACTCTTCATATCTGTCAAGCGTTGCATCAAGGAAAGCTCCATAGTCACTTTCTTGGCCACTATCCCTTGCCAAAGTTCCGTCAAGTACATCAAGCGGACCAAATACTATAAGGACAATCGCACAGGCAATAGGATGGCCCAGGGCCAAAAGGAACGCTGCAACTATAAAGGCAAGCATCCCAATAAGTGAGAGAGCATTAGGGGAAAGACCCAAATTTCCAAGGAAACGTGCACATGGAAGAAGTATTGGGTGGAATATCTTTCTGAGTCTGTCGCTTAAGCTAGTATCCTCCACTTTTTTGCCTTTCTTTATTTTTATTTTACATCTGTCTTAACACATTTGCACAGCGTTCACATACGTCTTTATAATCTTTATCTTTACCAACATAAGTACTCCATTGCCAACATCTGTTACACTTTTCTCCATCTGATTGAAAAACGGCACACTTTAGACCTTTTACTTCTTCACTTTCCCATATTATTCCTTGTTCTATTACAGATGGCTCAAAATCATCAACTAATTTGAGCTGCGATACTATGGTTACCATTTTTAAGATATCTTCAAGAAAATCGCTTTTTTCAACTTTAAGCCCTTCAGGGATTTTTAAAAGCACCTTGGCATCAAGAGCAAGGCCGATTCTTTTTTCTCTTCTTGCAATTTCTAGCGCTTTTGTAACTTCATTTCTTATTTCCCATACCCTTTCCCAGAATTTTTGTTCATCTTCAGAAAGTATGCTTTCATCAAGGGAAGGAAAGGTTTGAAAAAAGACAGATTGATTTTCATCTCCAATAAGATGCCCCCATGCCTCATCGGCAGTAAAGGATAAAACAGGAGCCATATATATAATTAAAGCCTTTGCAATTAGATAAAGAGTAGTTTGGGCAGAGCGTCTAAGATGACCATTTTTAGATTCGCAATAAAGTCTATCTTTTAAGATGTCTAAATAAAGAGAACTTAGATCAACCGTACAAAATTGATGAAGAGTATGAAATACAATGTGAAATTTATATTCTTCATAGCCCCTCTGAACCCTTTTCATCACTGTAGCAGTTTTCCAAAGGGCCCACTTGTCAATAGGTTCAAGATCCTTATGATCAACGGCATGGTCTTCATAAGAAAAATCATTCAGATTGCTCAATAAATATCGGATTGTATTTCTTATCTTTCTGTATGCTTCAGTTAACCTTTGAAGAATCTCATCAGATATTTTTATGTCATCTCTGTAGTCTTCGGCCGTTACCCATAGCCTTAAAATTTCTGCTCCATATCTTTTTATAAGTTTTTCAGGAGGAATTACATTGCCAACAGATTTTGACATTTTTTTACCTTGGCCGTCTACTACAAAGCCATGGGTAAGTACTTGTTTATATGGAGCTTTATTTCTAGTAGCTACTGAAGTAAGAAGAGAGCTTTGAAACCAACCACGGTGTTGATCGCTTCCTTCAAGATACATATCAGCAGGCCATGTAAGTTCTGGCCTTTTTTCAAGAACAGCAGCATGACTGACTCCTGAGTCGAACCACACATCCAATATATCTTCTTCTTTTTTAAAGTCCTTACCACCACAGTTAGGACATTTAAAGCCTGCCGGCAAAAAGTCTTCAACAGCTCTAGAAAACCAACTGTCTGCACCTTCATTCTCAAAAAAACTAACAATTTTTTCTTTGATTTCTTCATTTAAAATTACTTCGCCACAGCTTCTACATTCAATTACTGTTATTGGTACACCCCAAGCCCTTTGCCTTGAAATGCACCAGTCTGGTCTTCCTTCCACCATTAGATGAATTCTATCTCGACCCCATTTAGGGATCCATTTGACTTGATCAATGGCATCGAGTGCCTTTTCCCTGAGCTGATTTTTTTCCATTGAAATAAACCACTGTGCCGTTGCCCTAAAGATCACAGGTCTTTTACAGCGCCAGCAATGCGGATAACTATGGGACATCTCTTCATGATGGAGGAGGCTTTTCTTTTCCTTTAAGAGGTCTATTATCCTTGGATTTGCTTTAAAGATATTTTCGCCTGCAAAGTATTCCACGTCTTTTGTAAATATTCCTCTATCGTCCACAGGAGAATATACTTCTAGATTATATTTTCTGCTACTTTCATAGTCTTCTGTACCATGACCTGGTGCAATATGAACTATTCCTGTACCAGTGTCTAATGTTACATAATCTGCGTTTATAATAATTCCTTGCCTGTTAATAAACGGATGACTTACAGTCATATTTTCTACTTCGTGTCCATAAAAGCTAGTTAAGATTTCAACATCTTGTTGTTCAAGGCCAAGGCTAAGAAGAACACCATTTAGTCGTCCTTCTGCTAGTATCCATATCTCATATTCACAATCTGGGCTTATGCTTTCGGCATTTTTCAGTTTGCTTGTTGGGACCTTAACTGCCAAATATTCAAAGTCAGGGTGAAAGGCAACAGCTCTATTGGCTGGAAGTGTCCAAGGAGTAGTTGTCCATATAAGGATAAAGGTTTTTTCTAAGTCTATATCTTCTTTGTTTATTTTTTCTTTAAGCCAGCCCTTAAAGTCATCTCCACATGGAAATCTTACTGTAATAGATGGAGAGCTATGAGAGGCATATTCTACTTCAGCTTCTGCTAAGGCTGTAACGCAAGTAGGACACCAATATACAGGCTTAGTGCTTTTAACTACATAGCCATTTAAAAATATATCGCAAAATTCCTTGGCTATAGTAGCTTCATAGCTGTAATCCATAGTGAGGTAAGGTTTGTTCCAATCACCAATAACTCCTAGTCTTTCAAATTCTTCCCTTTGGATTTTTACAAAACGTTCAGCATATGCTCGGCATTCTTTTCTGATATCAAGCTTTCCCATCTGATGCTTTTTTTTGCCAAGTTTTTTTTCCACATTATGTTCAATTGGAAGGCCATGACAGTCCCAACCAGGTACATACGGTGCGTCAAAGCCGCTCATCATTCTGTGTTTTACAATTATATCCTTTAAGACCTTGTTGACAGTATGCCCAAGATGAAGATGGCCGTTTGCGTAGGGAGGGCCATCATGCAAGATGAATTTAGG
>CAYMRT010000241.1:0-3041 GCA_964392885.1 uncultured Desulfobacterales bacterium
CCTCGCTTGACATGGCTCAGAGACTCAATGCAAAAATTTATGCTGAAGCAAAGCGCTTAGGTGTTAAGTGGATATTAGGTGGAGAGTGCGGCCATATGTGGCGAGTTGTTCATCAGTATATGAACACATTTAATGGGCCGCCGGATTTCTTGGAGGAGCCTGTAAATCCAATTACAGGTACAAAATTTGAGAATGCTAAGTCTGCAAAGATGGTACATATTACAGAGTTTACTGCAGACTTGATTAAGCATGGAAAGTTGAAGCTTAATCCAAAACGCAATGATCACTTGAAGGTTACTTTTCACGATTCTTGTAACCCATCTCGTGGAATGGGCATGTTTGAAGAACCAAGATTTGTTTTAAAGAATGTATGCAATAATTTTTATGACATGCCAGAAAATACTATTAGAGAGCAAACATTTTGTTGTGGAAGTGGTGCTGGTTTGAATGCAGGTGAAAATATGGAGTTGAGGTTAAGAGGTGGTCTTCCAAGGGCCAATGCCGTTAAGTATGTGCATGAGCGTTTTGGTGTTAATACTGTTGCCTGTGTTTGTGCAATTGATAGGGCGGTTCTTCCTGCTTCCATGGAATACTGGGTGCCAGAAGTTGAAGTGGCAGGTGTATCAGAACTAGTGGCCAATGCCTTGATTATGGAAGGCGAGCATGAACGTACAGTAGATTTGAGGGGGCGTGACCTTCCACAATTTGCAAATCAAGGTGATGAGGCTGGGGAAACAGAAGAGGAGGTAAAGTAAAATGTATGATAGAGAAAAGGTGATAATTGGGCTGATCATCTTTGCATTGATATTTCTGTTTCCTTTTATATATAATCATGGCTCTGCAACTCCTCAGCCAAAACCAAGCCTTGATACACCGGCTATAAAGGCACTTGCAGAAAAAAAGTGTGTGGAAGATACAAAGTTTATGATAACCACACATATGCAATTTTTGAATGATTGGAGAGATCAGGCTCTTAGAGAGGGAAACAGATGGTATGTAAATAGGGAAGGTAAAAAGATTTGGATCAGCCTTCAAAATACCTGTATGAAATGTCACTCAAATAAAAAGGAATTTTGTGATAAGTGTCATAATTATGCAGCGGTAGAACCATACTGCTGGGATTGCCATTTCGATCCAAATGGGAGCAAGCTATGAGCATGGATAGAAGAAAATTTTTAAAAGTAGCAGGCCTATCCACTTTAATAGGTTTGTCAGGAAAGGGAGCTTTTGAACTTCTCAAGCCTGGTGTGGTGGAGGCCGAAATGGCTCATGGTGAACATGGACATGGTCACCATGAAGAGAAAGATGCTGGCCCTAAAGTTCGTTTGGCCATGTTGATAGATGTTAGGGCACTTACAAAGGAAAAAGCAGAAAAAATAAGGCAAACTTGTCATTATCTTCATAATGTGCCCAATTGGCCAGATAAGAAAAACGAAATTAAATGGATCTGGGAAGATGAGTATGAACATGTATTCCCAGACAGTTATAATGAATACAATCATATCTTAGAAGGATTGCCATTTCTTTTAATGTGTAATCATTGTGATAATCCTCCATGTGTTAGGGTTTGTCCCGTTCAGGCTACCTTTAAAAGGCCTGATGGTCTTGTAGCTCAGGATTATCACAGGTGTATTGGTTGTCGTTTTTGCATGGCTGCCTGTCCTTATGGTTCAAGGAGTTTCAATTGGCTTGATCCGCGGGTGCAGTTAGAAAAAGAAATGGCAAAAGGTAGAAAGCTTAACAAGCGCTTTCCTACTAGGATGAGGGGAGTTGTGGAGAAGTGCAATTTCTGCGTGGAGCGTTTAGCTGAAGGCAAACAGCCAGGTTGTGTTGAGGCTGCTCCAGATGTGATGTTTTTTGGAAATTTGGCAGATCCTAACTCCCAGATAAGAAAGATCCTGAGGGAACGTATATCCATCAGGAGAAAGATGGAATTAGGTACAAGACCTTCAGTCTTTTATTTGATATAGAGTGAGGTTGCTATGATTGAGAAGGCATTAAAAGGGTCATCAGTTTATTGGGGATGGATTATTTTCCTTTTATGTGTAATTGGTGCTGGTGTAATGGCATATTTATACCAGTTAAAGGTCGGTTTAGGTATTACCGGCATGAGTCGTGATATATCATGGGGAGTATATATCGCACAGTTTACGTATTTTGTTGGTGTTGCTGCCGGTGCTGTTATGTTAGTAATACCTAAATACCTGCACCACTATACTAAGTATGCGAAAATAGTAGTTTTTGGAGAATTTATTGCAATTGCTGCTGTTGTAATGTGTCTGCTCTTTATTGTGGTGGATATTGGGCAGCCAATGAGGATGTTAAATGTTCTTTTACATCCAACTCCCCATTCGATGCTATTTTATGATATGATTGTTTTAAATGGTTACTTACTTATTAACATTATTTGCGGTTATAATACTCTTCTTGCGGATAAAAAAGGTGTGCCATGTCCTGGTTGGGTTAAGCCCTTCATCTATTTATCAATTCCTTGGGCAATCAGTATCCACACTGTAACAGCTTTCTTATATGCTGGCTTGCCAGGAAGACACTTTTGGCTTACAGCAATTATGGCACCAAGGTTTCTGGCTTCAGCTTTTGCTGCAGGCCCCTCATTGTTAATAATGCTTTTACTTTTTATTCGTAAAATATCAAAGTGGGATCCTGGTATGGATGCCATCCAGAACATTGCAAGAACAGTTTGTTATGCCATGATTGCCAATCTGTTCTTTATGGGGTGTGAATTTTTTACTGCATTCTATAGCCAAATTCCTGGTCATATGCACACACTTGAATATTTATTTAAGGGGATACATGGCTATGGTAATTTAGTTCCTTATATGAAAGCAAGTATCGTTATAGGACTTTTTGGAGTATTTTTGCTTCTTGTTCCACCTATAAGAAAGAGGCCAGAGTGGTTGGCTATCGCTGTTGCTTCAGTCTTTTTAGCTACATGGATTGATAAAGGTGTAGGGCTTGTAATTGGTGGTTTCATACCAAATCCATTTGAGACTATTACTGAATATCATGCAACCTTACCT
>CAYMRT010000242.1:0-1534 GCA_964392885.1 uncultured Desulfobacterales bacterium
TTTGAACCTGGATCAGATTATTTATGGATGCTTCATCCTTCTTTTGCTCCACACAGGCTTAATTATGCTTCATGGAACATAGACCCTATTCCTTTTGTAAATGTGCCCTCTTGGTGGGGTGAAGGGGGTTATCCTTCTTGCTGTACTTTTTTCCAAGGTAGGTCATGGCTAGCAGGTTTTAGAAATAATCCAGAACAGTTTATTTCTTCAAAATCAGGAGATTTTTATAATTTAGAAGCCACAGCAGACCCTGATGGTGGGATACAGCTTAAAATAGCTCAAAAAGGCCTTATATTGTGGCTACATTCCGCTAAAAATTTATTGATTGGAACTGAGAAATACGAATTTATAGTAACAGCTTCAGGAGCAATATTAACCCCTGATGATGCTTTCCTAGAGCAACAATCGGCACATGGTTCAGCGGATATAGAGCCTCAAGCTGTTGGGGTGGAAACAGTATTCATTACTGAAGATACAAAGCATCTAAAAGCAATGGGGTATAAATGGAGTGAAGATGGTTATTTTTCCACTGATATTTCATATACTGGGGAGCATTTGCTCAATGCTGGAATAAGATATATTAAATTTATGCAACATCCAGAGCCTATAATTTGGGTATTGCGTAATGATGGAGTGCTTCTTGGATGCTCTTACATTCAATTGTCTCCTGATTCTAGAGGCCTTATTGTCGGTTGGCATCAACATAGAAGCATCACAGAAATAGACGATATTCACCCTGTACTTTATAAAGGCGACAGTTATTTATTTGCTATAGAAAAAACGCCTAACGGTAGAGTCATTACATACATGAAGATGGAATACATGCCATGGCCAATGGATTTGGCTAAACATTGGGAGTTTGCATCCCCTACATCAACTTTGACAGGACTAAATTATTTAAATGGGCAAGAAATCCATGTTGTAGGAGATAGCACTTATTTAGGCTCCTATGTTGTAGATAAAGGCACTGTAACTCTATCTCAGCCTGCTACAGTAGTACATGCAGGGATTACCTTTGAAAAACAGATAAGAACTCTGCCGTTAGGTGTCATGTTAGGTAAAGATGTGGCCTTATTGCACGATACAAAGCATTTTGAACAACTGCATATATCGACAATAGCATCACCACCGCCTAAAGTTGGTACAAGGCACAATTTTACTAATGCCACTTTTACTCCTAAAACACCTTATCCTTGGGATCCCTATGATCAATCTAAAGATACTTTTTGGAGGTATTTCACCCATAGTGTAGGCAGTCAGGGGTGGACAAAAGATACTCAAATTGTTGTATCTCAAGGATTACCTTATGCTTTACAGATTGTAAGACTATCAGGAGTAATGAGGGGGTAACATGGCAGTAATTAACTTAGAAGATATATGGCAGACCTACAGTGAGTGGGCAAGATATAATGAAGAATTGCCCGATGTTGAAGCTAATAAACAGCAGGCTTTAAAGAAAATTGACCTTATACAGCAAGTACAAGGCAGAAGTGAAGAGTGGGCTAAAGAACAAAAAAGCAAGATAGAGTCAGCT
>CAYMRT010000243.1:0-12940 GCA_964392885.1 uncultured Desulfobacterales bacterium
TCTCCTGAAATCTTTCTTGTCAAGTCTCTGGTCCTATAACGAATAAGCGGACTTGCCTCTTTTCTAAGAGTTGTAACAACCATCTCGCCTATCTGTCCATCTTCAACAGGCTCTAAAGTGTCTGGATCGAGTATCTCAAGAATATAATAGTCTGCCCAATAATGGATGCCTTGATGATATTTACAGTCTATTCCTGGTCCAGGGCCATATAATTCTGTAAGGCCTGTTATATCGAATAGGTGTTCTGCACCAAGATGGTCAACTATTGCCCTACGCATTGCTTCACTACATCTTTCCGAGCCCTGGATAATTGTCTTTATATTGATTTTATCCTTAATCCCTCTTCTTTTAACCTCTTCTCCAAGAAGTAGTGCCATGCTTGAGGTGCAACAGATGCAAGTAGGCTGCAAATCAACTAAAAACTGACACTGCAAATCAAGGTTACCAGGACCTATTGGAATTGCCATTGCACCAACTTTTTCACAGGCAGCTTGAAAGCCTGCACCTGCAGTCCAAAGGCCATAACCTACTGCTATTTGCACCCTGTCTTTTGGGCCAATACCTGCCATCTGGAATGCCCGTGCAAAAAACTCTATCCAGTCATCTATATCTTTTTGGGTATAAGAAAGAATCTTTCTTTTTCCCGTAGTGCCAGACGAGGCATGAATTCTTACAACCCTTTCTAAAGGGACACTAAGGAGAGGAAAAGGATAATCTTCCCTTAAATGGTCTGCCTCAGTAAAAGGCAACTTTTTTAGGTCTGAGAGACTCTTGATATCGCTTGGCCTTACTCCTGCTTTATCAAAATGCCTTTTATAAAAGGCACTATTGTTGTAAGCATGATCAACAGTCCATTTAAGACCTTCGAGCTGAATTTTTTCTATCTCTTTTGGATCTTTTATGCTTTTTTCCATAAGATTCCTCTTCTTGCTGAATTCTTATTTCATGATAACCTTGAATGGTCGATAGCAGTAAGAATTATAAAAGTCAAGCTTTCCAAAATTTTTAATAGGATAAAATGAAATTTTCGACACTTGAACAAGCAGTTGCCTATCTAAACAAATTCCAGTTTCATGGATTTCGTTTGGGTCTTGAGCGCATCAGTGCTGTATTAAAAAAACTGGGGAATCCTCATCAATTTTATGAGTCTATACATGTTGCAGGCACAAATGGCAAAGGTTCTGTATGTGCAGCCACAACGTCTATCTTAAAAGAAAGTGGATTAAAAGTCGGTCTTTATACATCTCCACATCTTTTAAACCTTAATGAACGTTTTCAAGTAAATCTAAAAGAAATTTCCGATGATGAGCTTAAGGAACTTATTAAAGAAATAGCCTTGCTTGTAGAGTCAGGCTTTGAGCTGAGCTACTTTGAATTTACAACTGCTATGGCCTTTTTATATTTTAAAGAGATTGGAGTAGATGTTGCAGTAATAGAAACAGGCCTAGGAGGAAGATTAGATGCAACAAATATACTTTTACCAAAAGTCTGTGCTATAACAAATATAGCATTAGAACATATGACATATTTGGGAGATACAATTGAAAAGATAGCCTATGAAAAGGCAGGAATCATAAAAGAAAAATCTAAAGTAATAACAGGAAGCTTAAAAAAAGCAGAAAGAGAAGTAATTGAAAAGGTCGCACAAAAGAAAAAAGCTGATGTTATAAGGTTTGGAAAGGATTTTTTAGTTAAAAATTTTTCTTCTATAACCCAGTCTTTTGATTATTTCTATGGCGATTTTTATTTAAAAGATATCTCTTTTGGCCTTTTTGGAAGACATCAAATAGAAAATGCAGCAATTGCTACAAGTATCTGCATAGAGCTAAAAAAACTTGGATTTGACATTCAGGATAAAGCAATCAGAAAAGGACTAAAATCTACTTCATGGCCAGGCCGAAGTGAAATATTAAAAGGGCCTTTTTATGTGTTTCTAGAAGGTGCACACAATGAAGCAGGGCTCAAGGTACTTTTAGAACAAATAGAATTTTTACAACATACTTTAAAGATTAAAAAAAAGCGTCTTCTTTGGGCATGCTCAAATGAAGGCAACGATAAAAATCCTTTGTCTATGCTTAGAACCATAGCCAACATATTTGATAAAGTGGTTATTACAGAACCAAAAGGCCCCAGACGGCCAGTTTTTATCGAAGAATGGACAAAAATGAATATAGATTTTCCTGTAAAATTTCAAAAGAATCTTTATAATGCAATAGATGAACTAAAAGAAAACTGCAGCAGTGAAAAAGATCTGCTTGTAGTTGCAGGCTCTCTTTATCTAGTAGGGCCTGCAAGAAAATATTTCTTAGATTTGGGTTGGAAAAATAATTTATCCTAAGGGTTAGGATAACTTTAAAATTTGGCAGAAGTTATAAGATCAGTATAATTCAGTATAATAGAGAATAACCATGACTCTTCGAAAGATTTTTATCTTGCTTTTCATATTCATATTCTCAACAACCTCTAGCTTAGCAGCGGAGTTGAATGTTTATATTAACGACGCTGAAAATGCTCCTGTTGCAGACTGGCTGTTTTTCTATCCTGAGCCAGTATATAGACTTGTAAATGTAAAGTCAGAAATGCACCTTAATTTTCAATTAATTGATGTAAATAGCATGATTGGCATAGAAGGATTTTACTATCTTCCCAACAACATTAAAACAAATATATTTGCCTTTTGGCTTACACCTACACTAAATACATACACTCTAGATATGCATCCAATCCCATTGTTTAAGATCAATAAAATGCCTGCCTATATCACCAATTGGAACAGCTTTCTTTCGCCAAAATCTTGGCAAATATTAGATCTCAAGGTGCCCAACCAAGGACCAGGCTTATATTCTCTCTATATTCTAGCAACTGATAATTCCTCTGATATATTTGGTAATATTTCTGGTGTTAAGTCATTTGAAAGAGTTACCATAGAAGTAATTGACCCAGGAACAAATTGTGATGCGTTAAAAGAAGCTTTAAATGTTATTAAGTCTCCTGAAGATATTGTTGCTTTTTATATAAAAAACGGATTTTACTATCATGGAAGTTTGGAATGCTGCTTAGATGGCTATCAAGATGCGTGTTTGGCAAAATCTGCCTGTGACACCCTCAAACTTAGATATGGCATGTGTCAAGACTTCACGGTATTAAATTCTATATTTCTAAATCACCTTGGCATTCCTAATAAACCAGTTACATTAAGACCAAAAGAAGGGGTAGGACATGCTGTTTTAGTATTTTTATATAAAGGGGCCTTTTATATGTTTGACAACATGGATCTAAGAGGGCCAGCCGCAAATCTAAAACAGCTTTTAGATATGAATAGGGGAGTTCCAAACTGGACAAGTTTTTTTATTGTGGATTCATGCTATAAATTAATGGAAGGGCGTATTTATGGCCCTTATAAACCTAACTATATGGCTGTTTTTATAACGCCAAAAGATCTCTTTTATTAATTGAAATCTCTTCCTTCAAGAACTGAACGTATCTCTTTAACCAATTTAAAGGGCTTAAAAGGCTTTTTTATCAACCTATAACCATTGTTAGCCTTTAGGATGTTGCTTTTCTCTATCTCTGACATGGAAGTATAACCACTACAAAATAAGATCTTAGCATTTGGATCAAATTGCAAAATTTCCTTAGCAGCAGTTATTCCATCCATCTCAGGCATCAATATATCCATTAAAACTAAATGGATTTTAGGATGTAAGGCCTTATAAGTAGATACAGCCTCCACGCCATTTTTAGCAACAACCGTATTATATCCATAAGATTGCAAAATTTCGCTAGCCAAAGCCCTAATCATCTCCTCATCATCAGTAATCAATACGGTCTCTGTGCCATGAAAAGGAGCCTTTTCATCAGATTCTTCAGTTTTTAAATGACTTGCAGTAGCTACAGGAAAATATAAAAAGAAGCTTGTACCTAAGCCAACTTTACTCTTTACATCAATAAGTCCACCTATACTTTCCATTAATCCATAAACAACCGCTAGCCCTAGCCCTGAACCCTTACCCACCTCTTTAGTTGTAAAAAATGGGTCAAAAATACGGTCTAATATCTCTTTAGGCATTCCTGAGCCAGTATCGCTTACAGTCAACCGAACAAAATTCCCCTCTTGACACCTCTTTTTAAGAAAAATGGGGATTTCACCATGTGAACAAATATCAAGAATAATGTCTAAAGTGCCCCCTGTTGGCATTGCATCTCTAGCATTAATACATAAATTCATCACAATTTGCTGAAACTGAGAAGCACCACACTTTACAGGTGGGCATTTCTCTAAGTTTATTAGATTTACTTTTATATTTTTAGGAAATGTGCTTTTTATTAAGGTAAAAACTTCTTGAATAACCTCTTGAGGGTTACAAGCTTCATCTTCTGTTGAAGCTGCGTCTCTACTAAAAATCAACATCTTTTTAACTAACTCGGCAGCCCTAAGACTTGATTTCTCTATTATATCAATAAAATGCATAAGATCTTTTCTGTCTTTTGCCTTTTCTTTCATAAGGGTTGTAAAGCCCAAAATTCCAGTAAGAATATTGTTGAAGTCATGGGCTATGCCACCTGCCATTGTACCTATTGACTCGAGTTTCTGAGCTTGGAGAAGCCTCCTTTCAAGCTCCTTTTGATGGCTAAGATCAGTAATAAGAGCAAGAACTCCTTGAATGGATTTATTATCTTCTTTAAATATAGGTACACTACTCATTAAAATAGGGATGGAGTGTCTTTTATTTGGCAAATAAAATTCGATTTCTTCGCGTCCTTGCTTACCTTCAAAATTAGTCATCATTAAATGAAGTAGCTTTTTTCTATCCTCATCATTTAATACTAGATTATAAATATTTTGCCCTATTAAACTATCACACTCCATAAGTTCATTCATTTTCTTATTAGAAAATATAATAGATCCACCCTCTGTTAAAATCAGAATACCTTCATTTATATTTTCTACTATTTGTCGATATTTTCTTTCAGATTTTTCAAGACGCCTATATAAGTTTGCATTTTCTATAGCAATAGCAATATGATTTGCAAAACTTGTAAGTAGCTCTTTATCTATTTCTTTTATAAAATTTTTATTCGATGAATTATCTCCAATCATTATACCAATTACTTCATCTCTAACTGTTAATGGTACGATAATAAATGCTTTAGGCTTAAATGTTAATAGTAAAGGATTTTTTCTGTTTAGACTAAAATTATCTGTATCTTCTACTAAAATTGTCTTTTTTGATTGTGCAGCCCTTGCAATAATATTATTTTTTTTGTTTATTGGTATATTATAATTTTTAAGCTTTTTAAGAGTATCTGGCTCTACTCCAGCAGCATGTATCAGATTTAAGTTTGCACCATTTTTATCAACCAAAAATACTCCTGCTCTATCCAAGTTAGCAATATCCATCATCTTTTTTAAGACTTTATCTAAAAGATCAGTTAAATCTAGCGTTGACAGTACAGTTGTGCTAGTTTCATATAAAGCAGAAAGCTGTTTAACCTTAGTTTGCAACTCTTTATTAAGCAGATAAATTTTTTCATATTTTTCTTGAAGTATCTTTTTGTCTCTCTCTAACTCCTGAATAGATTCTTTAGCAATTTTCCACGGTGCGATTATTTGAAATATCTTATTCTTTATCAACGATTGAGGCGTCCAAAAAAGATGATACTGACAGAACAAGTCACCCTTAAAATAACAAAATTCTTCTTTTACAATACAAGATTTTCCACCCCAAATTGTAGGTATGGCTGAGTAAATACCTTGATTAAAAAGGCAAAAATCTCTACTAAGAGGCAAATGTTTATGCCAAAAAAGTCTTACAGTAGCTTCATTTTTACCTATTGATTCAAGACTTATCGTCTTTGTCTTGTTGAACTTATCATTAATTTTTTGGGCATATTTTAAGATATTATGAGGATTGCCAAAGGCATAAATCAATATTTTTTGTATATAGCCAAACCTTCTATTAATGACAGAATCATATCCAATTTTATAGGCAACATTGGGATCGTTTAAAATTTTTTTCGCATTTTTATATAATTTTATTAAAACTTCTGATGAAATCCAATTGTTAGGATCGGCTAAAAACTCTTTTTTGTCTTTAACGCCAACAAGCTCATCTTCAAGACCATCAAAAAGGAAATCTAGCTTTTCGGGGGCCTTTTCAGCCACATATTTTATAATTGCTAATGAATTCAAACAACTATTGGTTTTAAGCATATTTTAGTATATAAATTTTTAAAATAAAAAATTATAAAAGACCTTATAATAAATCTTAATTTTAAATTACTTTAAAATTATAATAAAAATTATTTTTAAAAAAAAGTTAATTTTCAACCATGGCATTGTCCATGCAAAAGTCAGGGTAAATCATAGGAGGGGGGATTATGAGAAGAGTCCAAAAATTCAATAAGATTGGTATCAGTCAATTTTTCCAGCTTTCTTTTAACGTAGAATTGGCTAGGCGACTTCCAATACCAATTTTAAAATTTTACATGTATTTTTGGGGACTAATTTATGTACTCATACGTTTGCAGCTATGCAAAAACATTGCTGCCTGTCTCTTCTATATCTATCGTACGAGTCTAATTCCATCTCCTTTTTTACTTAATTGGTTACGCTCTATTCTTGGCGTCTTTGAACACTATTTTGAAAAGATGGTAATGGCCTACAAAAGTTTAGATGAATTGCAAGACTACCTTAACAAACGACTTTTAATATCAAATAGGCATTTCTTAGATGAACTTGCGAGCAAAGGCAAAGGGGCAATTCTTGTAACAGGTCACTTTGGTGCAGTAGAATATCTTCCTTTATCTCTTGCAATGAATGGCTATAAGGTAGCAATGATCTGTAAATTTAAAACTCAAACCCTTAAAAAAGCCTTAATGGAAAAAGCGGCACAATTTGGCGTTCAACTAATAGATGCAAGTGAACCTGGTGTTGCATTTAAGGCACTAAGAGCAATAAAAGAAGGGCGTTTTTTAATAACTGAATGCGATGAATTTTCAGAATGGCGCTTTCACAAAACTCAGAGGGTAACGGTTTTTGGCAAAGTTTTGCCTAGAGATCGCACTCTAGACTTCTTTTTTAAAAAGGCAAAGGTACCTACCTTTCTTACTCTTATGAAACGAGATGGAAATCGTTTCAATATGGTAGTAGAATTCTTAAGCGATGGTATAAAACATGACTCGATTTCTGCTAAGGCATGGAAAAAACTTGAAGAATATATTTGTGCCTATCCATTTCAGTGGTATCAAATAAAAGGCACAGCAAAATTTTTGAAGACAAATGCAATAGAGGTATCAATTGAAGCTCAAAAAGATAACCATATACCAGATAAAGATACCGTTTTCAGTCCAAGTTACTCATAATCTAGCTAACAGGGCGGAAAGTGACGGATTTTTAGTTGAAATTGAAGATCTTCAAGGATGCAAAGGTTATGGCGAAGGCACACCTAGAGAATATGTTACAGGAGAAAATAATACAAAAACAAAAAAGGCCTTAGAAAAGCTTGCACACAGCTTTTTAGGCCGTAAATTTAATGGGAAGGAAGACCTTTTTTTATCACTAAGAGAGGTTTCTCGCAACTTTTTAAAAAATCCTTCTGCATTTTGTGCCTTCGAGATAGCTCTTTTTGATCTTTTTTCAAAAAGGCTTAATGTCCCTTTATGGAGACTCCTTTCAGACACTCCAGTGCAAGATAAAATATATTATTCTTCTATTCTTCCTATCCTGCCTAAAAAAAACAGGTTAGGCATTTTAGAACTTACCCAAAAGTATAAAATTAACCAAATAAAGGCTAAAGCTAGTAATAATATTACTGAGACGGTACAAGTTGTCTCTGAAATAAAACAAGTACTTGGCTCTAATGCCAACATACGAATTGATGCTAATGGTGCATTTAGTACTGAAAAAGCCATACAATTTGTCGATTCTATTAAAAAAGCTGGCCTGTCTATAAGTTATCTGGAGCAACCTGTTACTAAAGATAACTTTTTTGGTCTTAGAGAAGTAGAAGATCAAACAGGTATCCCAGTAATTGCAGATGAATCTTTTTGCAATGAACAAGATCTAAAATTTATTATAGAAAAAAAGATATGTAAGGGTTTAAACGTTAGGCTCTCAAAATGTGGAGGGCTCTTAAATAGCAAAGCATTTATTGAAAAAGCTCAGAAAGCTGGGCTTTTTTGTCAGTTGGGCTGCCATGTTGGCGAAACATCAATTTTATCTGCTGCAGGACTAAATCTAGCCGTAGCATGTGGACCTTTTAAGTTTGTAGAAGGATGTTATTCGAAATTCCTATTAGAAGATGATGTATCAGAAAAGCCTCTCGCATTTGGAGTTTATGGAAGTGCAACAATCCCTATTAAACCTGGATTAGGAGTCGAAATTAGTCAATCTAAGATAAATAGATATTGCCAAAAAGTATTAGAAATATCTTAAAATAACATAAACATAATAGCCTTACTTCTTAAAGGTTATTTAACAAAAGAAACATTTTTCTTGCAAAATTGCCAATAAACTAAATAGATAGCATAAACACTAATGAGAAACACTGCAGAACAAGTCATTACTATTTCAGGTACTACCTGGGCAGCCTTACCAATTGAGGCATCTACCGAAATGTTAAAAACATAATACAACCAATCAACCATTATGCCAGAACATACGCTAAAAAAAGATATAGATAATAAATAAGTAATAGCCCCCTTTTTCCCAAGTATAGAATAAAGTACAGAAAGAGATGTTATATTTGTTGCTGGACCTACCAACAAAAAAACCAATGCTGCTCCAGGGCTCATGCCCTTAAGGATCATAGCTGCTGCAATTGGAGTTGACGCCGAAGCACAAATATATATTGGTATGCCAAAAAGTAACATAAGAAACATGGCAGAAATACCACTTCCTAAATAATTTTGAAATACAGAATCAGGGACCAAAGATGATATTATCCCAGCAAGGATTACACCTGCAAAGAACCAGGGCGCGATATCTAGCCACAACTCAAAAAAACTGTAATAAAGCCCTGACAATAGCCGCCTAAAAATACCACGTTCTTCAACCTTATTATGATTACAACTGCATGTTGAACTAACATCACTTTTACAGTTCACTGCACATGAACATTTAACATAGGAACCTTCTTCATTTGTTTCATTTGTTATAAAATTTTCCATAAGACCTGTTCCTACTGCTGATACGAATGCAGCTAACACTCTAGAAACTGTAAGTATCGGATCAAGAAGGGCTAACGAAATAAGAATTGAATCAACTCCAGACTCAGGAGTAGATATCAAAAAGGCACTTATGGCGCCTTTATTGGCGCCTTGTTTTTTCAAAGATGCAGCCACAGGCAGGACACTACATGAACAAAGCGGTAATGGAATCCCAATCAAGGCTGCCTTGAAAATTGAAAAAAAACTCTTTGTACCAAGGTGGGTTGTAACGTATTCTTGCGATATAAATAGCTTTATAAAACCAGCCAAGACAAGGCCAACCAGAAAGAAAAAGGATGCATCTTGTAAAAATGACCAAGAAGCCAACAAGCTGGCCTTTAAAAAGCTTATAAAAAAATCCATCTATTGTAACAATTCAAATAATTCCTCAGGATGGGAAATAAGCCTTTTTGCCCCTGATTTAAGAAGTTCCTCTTTATCTCTAAAACCCCATAAAACACCAACAGGATACATGCCTGCTGCAACAGCCGTCTTCATATCTATTGAAGTATCTCCCAAATATATGCACTGCGAAGGGGTAACTTCCAACCTTTCAGCCAACTCAATAGCTCCCTGTGGATCTGGCTTTCTTGGAACACCAGGACGCTCACCAAATACCTCATTAAAGGTAAAATCATTTAAAAATCTTTTCACACAAAGCTTAGTAAACTTATGGGGCTTATTTGAAAGAATTGCCATCTTTAGGCCTTTTCTTTCCAGCCCCTTAATAAGCTTGTCTATTCCAGGATATGGCTTTGTAGCAACATCCCAGTTATTTGAATAATCCTCAAGAAATTCCCTTAAAAGTCTTTCAAATACACCTTCAGGGCTTTCTACTTCAAAAGGCAAAACCCTTCTAACAAGAGTACTTGCACCATCTCCCACAAAATATTTATATGACTCTACTGGATGAGTAGGAAGCTTATTTCTGGATAGCACCCTGTTCATGGAATTGGCAAGATC
Organism: uncultured Desulfobacterales bacterium; assembly: GCA_964392885.1. GTDB lineage: Bacteria > Desulfobacterota > Dissulfuribacteria > Dissulfuribacterales > QOAL01 > JAADCZ01. Next base: position 10,174 of record CAYMRT010000243.1, read on the forward strand.
TTCAAGGGTATCAAGCAGGGTGCCATCCAAGTCAAAAATCACTGCTTTAAATCCACTCATAATAAAACCTACTTCAAGGCAGAAAGGGCATCTTCTATCCTATCAAGGCCTTCTTTTATTATTGTCATATCAGTAGCATAAGAAAATCTTATAAAATTGTCATCGCCAAAGGCAATGCCTGGCACACAAGCCACCTTAGCCCTTTCAAGGAGATAATCTGCAAGATCTAAAGAGCCTTCTATCTTCTTGCCATCAAACTCCTTACCGAAGTAATAAGACATATTCGGGAATACATAAAAGGCACCCTGAGGCTCGTTGCAACTCACTCCCTCCATATCATTCAATCTTTTAACAATATAATTTCTTCTTTCTTTGAAAGCTGCTACCATCTCAGCAATACAATCTTGAGGACCTGTAAGTGCCTCTAAAGCTGCCTTTTGCGCAATTGAATTTGGATTAGAGGTGCTCTGACTCTGAATCTTTGTTGCTGCTTTTATAACTGGTTGAGGTCCAGCAAGATAACCAATTCTCCAGCCTGTCATAGAATAGGTTTTTGAAACGCCATTTGCAATAATCACATAATCTTTTGCTTCAGGACAAAAAGAAAGGACATTTTCTGGAGGTCTGCCATCAAAACGTATCTCATCATAAATATCATCTGAAATGATATAGAAACCTTTTTGAATGGCTAGTTTCCCTATTTCAGCAAGAAGGTTTTGTGAAAATACTGCACCTGTGGGATTTGACGGGCTATTAAGGATAATGGCCTTAGTCTTTGACGTTATTGCACCCTTTAATATATCAAGATCTATTGAAAAGTTCTCTTTTTCAGAAGTGTTTATGAAAACAGGGGTTCCTCCTGCAAGCTCTACCATTGCCGGGTATGAAACCCAATAAGGTACAGGAATTATTACTTCATCTCCATCATTCAAAATGGCCTGAAAACAATTATAAAGCCCTTGCTTACCTCCTGTTGAAACAACTATTTCATCCAATGCATAATCTATCTTATAATCTCTCTTTAACTTTTTTGAGATCGCCTCTCTAAGTTCAACAATTCCAGCAACAGCAGTATATTTGGTAAAGCCATCTTTTATAGCTTTTATTGCTGCTTCTTTTATATTGGCTGGAGTGTCAAAATCTGGTTCACCTGCAGAAAGATTAACGATATCCTCCCCTTGAGCCTTTAAGGCCTTTGCTTTTGCATCAACTGCAAGCGTTGGGGATGGTTTTAAATTTAAAACTCTTTTAGCTAAGGGCATACTCCAACTCATTTTGTATTTGCCTCCTGTGTAAAACTTAAACTATCATCGCACTATTAATAAAATACTTTCATTAAGTAAAGGCCTTGGGCAGGAGCTGTCCTTGCACCATATTTTCTATCTTTCTTTTTAAGGATTTCATATACCTCATCTACTGCTCTTTTGCCCAAACCAACTTCTATCAAAAGTCCTGTTATATTTCTAACCATATAACGCAAAAAACCGTTAGCAACTATACGCATTCTAATCTCTGGCACTTTAAGATCTGGATATTCAGGACAAAAAAGACTATTTAAATCAAGTGAAAATATGGTTCTAATAGTATTTTTTACAGAAGAACCAGAGGCCATAAAAGAAAAAAAATCATGGGTTCCAATTAAACAGCTAGCCGCTTCTTTCATTTGTGCTACATCTAAGCAATCTGCATTTACAATCCATGCCCTTTTTATTAAAAGAGGGAGCCGTATCTTACTAACAACGATTCTATAAAGATATTCTTTTCTTAAGGCACTTTTTCTAGCATGAAACTCTGGAGCTACCTCTTCAATATCTAATATGGCTATTTCTTCTGGCAAAAGACTGTTTAGGCCCTTTAAAAAACCTTGCAATGGTATATTTGAGTCAGTCCTAAAATTAGCGACCTGAGCAAGAGCATGTACTCCAGCGTCGGTTCTACCTGATGAAATAACACTACACTTTTGCCCTGTCATCTTAAAAAGGGCCTTTTCAATTTCATCTTGAATTGTTGGTTGACCATGCTGACTCTGCCAACCCCGAAAAGAGGAACCGTCATAACTTATTGTAAGCTTGATATTTCTCATATTTATTGCTCATTGTGTTTACTTGTAAGTAATTACAAATAATTACCATGTTAAACACCTAACCAAAATATCAAATAAACATATTTAACACGAAAATTTCCAACCGGATAAATTTCCTTTAATATCAAGATATTATAAATATATTATAAATTTTTATAAGAAAAAACTTGACAATTTAAATTGTCAAGTATATTTACAGAAAATAAATTCAATTTTTGATAAAAAGATCTTAAAAGGAGGGAGTCTCAAAATGAACGAACCAACCGTAACTTCTCTTACTGCTGGCAAGGCCCTACCGGTAACTGAATCCAAGGCCTACAACGCTGCCATTGCCCTTTTTGGTTTTTTAGCAGCAGTTGGAGTTGCCTTTGGCCTTCATGCAATGTGGATAGGCCATGAGCATGCTTATAATTGCACAAGGGAAATTCCTTGGGGAATTCTTATTGCAACTTATGTCTTTTTTGTAGTCACTTCCACTGGTCTCTGCATCGTTTCTTCAATTGGCCATGTTTTTGGCTTTGAAAGTTTTGTTCCAATTGCCAAGAGGGCTGTATTTCTTTCAATAGCTACCATTGTAAGTGGTTTTTTGGTAATAGCCTTTGAAATTGAAAATCCTTGGCGCATGGCTATATATAATATGATTTCTCCAAATCTCACTTCAAATATTTGGTGGATGGGAACTCT
>CAYMRT010000244.1:0-11530 GCA_964392885.1 uncultured Desulfobacterales bacterium
GCAAGGTCTGCACAGTAAATCCTCTTTCGCCAAAAGTGTGATTGTCGTTGTATCTGCCATGAAACCCAAGAAAGAAGTCTTCTGTTCTTTTTGTAACTTGTGCTATAGATGGCCTTATGTTGTCGGTCTTTTCTGCAATATTTCTTTGGAAAGTCTTTCTAAAAGTTTCATCAGTCATAGAAAAGCCAGTTAACCCATTATCAAATTCGATCAGGTAGTCTTTATCGCTTATAATATCTACATCAAACTTTCCCTCAAAACCAAAGGGTAGCTCTTGGTCCATCTTTGCACGAAACCACCATCTAAATGTATTGCCCCTAGTCTGACCGTCATTGTTAAAGTCGTTATCATCCTTTTGATCAAAGAGAAAATTGTATCTGATAATCGCCTTGCTATTTTTTGAAAATACATGTCTGTATTCTACTCCTTGCATCCAGCCACGGCTCGACATTGGGTGTTGATATAGAGTAATGTCCATGCTGTCGTTGAGTGCTAAAAAAAACGGCACGTTGATACCAATGCCATTTCTTTTGGATGAAGTATATTCTGGAATTAAAAAACCAGTCTTTCTATACCTGTTAATTGGTGCAAAAAGCCATGGGGTAAAAAATACCGGTATATCTTTTATTTCAAAAAAGGCATTTTTGGCTTTGGCTTGCCCATCAACCGTAAGAGAAAGTTCTTTACATCTGAAACGCCAATCTTGATTTGGTAAAGGGCAAGTGCTTACAGTGGCTTCCTTTGCATAATATTCTTCTGGCCCTACCTTAGCCATCTCTGCTGCTGTAATATGGATATTATTTCTTTTTAAATATAAAAAGGCCTTTTCCATCTGGCCTGTTGAGGTTTTTAAATCAAGAGATCCTTTAGCACCTTTTAATATGTCTTGCCCCATGTTTATTACTACATTGCCAGAAGCGTAAATCTTTTTTTCTTCAGCATCATATATGACTTTTTGAGCATAGACCTTTAATTTGCCTTTTTTTATTTCAACAGATCCAACTCCAATAACAACCTTTGAATTATGATAAAATAAAATTTTTTGTGCCTTTATTTCCCAGTGCTCTTTTGATGTGCAGTAGGCTTTTGATGAAAGAAGTAGAGGCAACAATAAAAAGGTTAAAAAGGTAAAGGTGATTTTTATGTATTTAAAAAGGAAGACCATATTATACAACAGAAGAAGGCATAAATATTTTATTGTAAAGGTTTTGTGCATATCGGTCGGTCATTCCAGCTATAAAATCGCAAACATGCCTTTCATAAGGAGTAGCTTCATCTTTTACAACCCTTTCTTCTTCAAACAGCCTTTTTCTTTCTTTTAAAAAGGCATCCTTGTTTTTAAGAAAATATTCATATAACTCAAAAAGAATCTTTCTTGCCTTTTCAAATTCATTGTGTACTTGTGGAGCTCTATACACATTATCATATAAAAAGGCCCTAAGATTTAACATGGTTTGTAACATTTCAGGGCTAATATCAAGTTCAATGCCTTGGTCGGTTACCTTTGTTGTTGCGATAACATCTTTTATCATAGATGAAATCCTACTGCTATGAGTATCGCCAAGCACCTTTGTAACTTCCTCTGGAACAAAGGATTCTTTAATGACTCCACTTCTAATTGCATCGTCTAGATCGTGGCTTAGATATGCTATTACATCGGCAATCCTTACAATGCGTCCTTCTACTGTTTGTGCAAATTCGCCTGGCTGTTGTGGAATTATGTTACCAAAGCCCTTAGAGTGTTTTAAAATTCCATCTCTTACTTCATAAGTCAGATTAAGGCCTTTGCCTCCATTTTCAAGCACATCTACAACCCTCAAGCTTTGCCTACAATGACTAAAACCTCCAGGGACTATTTCATTGAGAACAGTTTCCCCTGCATGGCCAAAAGGTGTGTGACCAAGGTCGTGACCTAGGGCAATGGCCTCAGTGAGATCTTCATTTAGCCTCAGTGCCCTTGCTATTGTGCGGGCAATTTCAGATACTTCAAGTGTGTGTGTAAGTCTTGTTCGGTAGTGATCTCCCATTGGAGACAAAAAAACTTGGGTTTTATGTTTTAACCTTCTAAAGGCCTTAGAATATACAATTCTATCCCGATCTCTTTGAAAAGAGGTTCTTATGTGACAGGGGGTAGATTTAAAGCGCCTTCCCTTGCTGTTTTTGCTCAGGCAGGCATGAGGGCTCAATATTTGCTCTTCTCTAAGCTCTAGTTCCTCTCTAACTGTTAAAGTAGGTTTTGATATAATCCTTGGGCTACCTGAATCGATATACATAGTTTAAAAGTTATAACTTTTTGATTTGAGTCAGGCAATACTTTAATAAAATTTAAAAAAACTCTCCCCTTTGAAAAAGCTCTTTTTGTTTCCAAACGTCAATACATAAATAACCTATGGAGGAAAAAGTACAAACAACTAAAAAGTACCATATAAGGCCATCAGTATTTATTCCTGCTGAAAATAAAATAGCTGTAGAGCCAAAGAGAAATGGCAAGATAAACTTTTTCCTTATATTAGACATATCTGTCCTTTTTTCTTGAACTGCCCACATATCTATTCCTTGAATAGCAAACTCAATGGCTAAAATCAAAACCACTAGAAGATGTGCATCTTTTGGGGCAAATGGTAAAAGGGCCAATACTAAAAGGGGGATAGCAAGGCTAGAAGTAAGGTGTAAGGCTCCTTTAATACCTTTTTTTAAAACCTCTGGAAAACAGGCAGTAAAGTATTGAGCACCTGAGACGAGTGTGATTAAAAGGATTATTACACCATAAGTGAGAATTACAATTTTAGCAGGCAGCACTATGGCAATTATTAATCCAAGAGATTCAAGTAAAAGGGCAGTCTTAAGTCTTTGAGAGATTGATTGGCCTTTAGAATAAATGGCAATTGCTAAAAAAACAGTGGCTAAGAGTAGTCCTGATAAAAAAGAGATTGTTATAAGCTTGTCTGGAAATGTCTCTGTTAAGAGTATAAGTCCAACACCAATCATTTGAATTGTTGTCTTGATCTTGGCAAGCTCTGTTACTTTAAGGCCTTTTTGACCAGGAGTCATAAAGCGGCGCATCTCTGTTACTAAAAATTCCCTTAAAAATATTGGCCATACTATCCACATTGGTAAAATGCCAAGATCAGCAAGAGGAATTAGTGTAACTGCAACAAATATTTTATCTGCAATAGGATCAAGCAACTTGCCAAGGCTAGTTACTCCATATTTTCTTGCCATTAGGCCATCTAGATAATCTGTAAGGCCGAGTAGTGTGAATATGATAAGGGCCCATATTCTAGAGGTGGTGCTTCCATAGATTAAGAAAAATGGGAATGGTAGAAGAACTATGCGAAGGGCGGTCACTTGGTTAGCATTTATTTTCATGATTCTTGCCCTTTAAAAGACTTTTCCCAAATGGGGTAAAAAATCCTCATTATATCTCCTCTAGCTCTAGAGAGGTTTTGCAAGTCAGAAATAAATTTTCTATATTTTTTTGCCGGCCCTAATTCTAGCTGTACAAGAAGAGGATCGCAAAAATACCAAGTACATCTATAGGGTCTGTTAGGCCGTGAAAGCACACAGCCTTTTTCCCCAATAAACTGGCATATTGCCTCTTCATCAACTTCAAGATTATATTTAGGTATGTTGAGGCCAAGGGTTAAAAATACAATAATATCTGCATATTCTGGAAAACCAAACTTATTTGCACAGCACACTGTGCCACAATAAGGACATATTTTTGAAGTATAAGACTCAATTAATCCATCTAACCTGTTAAATGCTTCTTGTAGGGTTTGGGCATATTGGAATAGTTCGCTTAAGCTGTCTCTTTCACTTTTAAAAAATTCTTCTAACTCTTTAATCCTTGACCAGAATTCATCTGGCTTTTTGTAATCCAGCTTTGGGAAAACTGTGGTATCAAAGCCTACAATCATGCTGGTACCTTTTAAAATTTATAAAAAGTTTTGAAGCCCCTGTTTTTTTAAAATCTCCACTAGTTCCCTTATTCTATCAAGTTGTTTTTGAGGACAAACTAGTACTGCATCTCCTTCATGGATGATTACCATATTTTCAAGTCCAATTGCAGTAGTTAGTCCACCAGATTCCGACACAATTAAGCATCCTTTACAATCAAGGCCAACGGCATTGCCAATAAGGGCATTGCCATTCTCGTCTTTTTTAAAAAACTTGTAATAACTGCTCCAAACACCCATGTCATACCACTTAAAGTCGCAAGGGAAAACAACGAGGTCTGGTGTTGTCTCTGGCATGAGGTTTCCGCTACAATCTACAAGTTTTTCTAAAAATGCTGTATCAAAGGAATCATCTGGTAAGGTCTTGTAAGTATTTATGGTCTCTTTTTGCTCTTCAACAATTTTTAAGATTGGGAGCCAGATAGAAAAATGTCTTTCTTTGATAAGATTTTTAAGTAACTCTGTTTTAAAAGAGAACATGCCGCTATTCCATAGAAATCGTTTAGATTCGTAGTAGGCTTTGGCAGTCCGCCTGTCTGGTTTTTCATGAAATCGTCTTACCTCCATACAATTGAGTCCAGACATTGCACCAATAGTTGCCCCTGTTTCTATATATCCATAAGATGTTTCAGGGCAATCTGGTTGTATGCCATATATTACAATTACATCATGTTCTTTTGCCCATAAAAGACCTGCTTTCACATAATCAAGAAAGCGCTTTTCAGGAGTGATAATATGGTCAGAAGGAAATATTGTAACAATAGAAAATGGATTTTTTTTATTAATTATCATAGAGCCATATACAGTAGCTGCACCAGTTCCCTTTGGGCTAGGCTCAATTATTATGTTATTTTGAGGGAAGTCTGGCAAAAGGCGAATTATTTCTTCTTTTTGATATGGTTTGCAAAGAATCCATATATTCTCCTTTAAAAAAAAGCCCTCAATTCTTTTGACAGTTTTGGTTAGAAAGGTCTCTTTTTGATTAATATCAAGAAACTGTTTTGGTTTTTTTTCTCTACTTTTGGGCCAAAGCCTAACTCCTATGCCTCCGGCAAGTATAAGTGCGTGAAACTCTTTTTGAGGATTGTTATCCATACTGTTTGCTCGCTTTCCCTATCTTATAAAAATGGCTAATTAAAGATGCAATAAAAATAGCAGCAGTTTCGCTTCTAAGTATTCTTTCGGCTAGTTTGATAGGTTTGAAACCATTATTTTTAAATAGCTCTAGATCTTCGTCGTCAAATCCTCCTTCTGGTCCCACTGCAACCAGATATGATCTATCTTTAAAGGGGCGTAAAAAAGATAAATCTTCTTTATCTTCTTCCTCATATAAAATTAATTTTTCATGAAACTCGTCTTTTTTTAACTCATTAAGTGCATCTTTTAGATCTCTTGGGAAAAAGATTTTGGTAGCTTTAAAGCCCCTAGATTGCTTAAGGCTTTCAAGACTTAGTTTGTTCCACCTAACAAATTTGTGTTTAAGTCGCGACTCTTCCCTGTTAGTTAGAAGGCTTCTTTTAGTAAAAACTGGAAATATCTCTTTTATACCTATTTCACTTAGTTTTGAAATAGAGAAGTCAAATCGCTCTGACTTTGTAATTGATAATAATATGGATACAGGTATCAAGTCATCTTTAAAAAAGGGGCCTTTAACTGGCTTAACTAAAAGACTGCTTTTATCAGTCTCAACAATTTCTGCAATTAAGACGTTTCCCTTGCCATCGGCTAGCCTAATATTTTGCCCCTTTTTAAGGCGCCTTGAAAATAGTATATGTTTTGCCTCTTCACCTTCTATTTTAAAAGGCTCATTAGAAAAGGTGTTTAAATTAGTAACTATAAATTGAGGGAGAGCTAAGTCCTTTTTTGGAATTCTATCAAGACCCATTCTTCCTCAGATTTATCCTTTTGGGTTAATGTAGTCTCAAGGCCATATTTTGAAAAAGCCTTCTTTACAGCTTGAGCCTGTTTCTCCAATATGCCGCTTGTTATTAAGATGCCTGTTTTTTTTACAAGGCGCGCAATCTCTTTAGATAAAAATATAAGGGTATCTCGATCAAGGTTAGCAAGTACAATATCATAAGAGCCTTCAAGTTCCCAAATAGGCGTGCTTGTGATTGCAACTTTTTCATGAACGTGATTTAAGTGTACATTTTCTCTTGCTGTTTCTACTGCATCTTCATCTATATCCACTCCTAATACTGAGGCTACATTGAATTTTGCTGCAGAAATGGCAAGTATTCCAGAACCAGTACCTATATCAAGGACTTCTTTATGGGCAAGCTCGCCTTTTTTATATAGTTCTTCCAGTCTTTGAAGTACTAATCTGGTGGAAGGATGAGTGCCAACTCCAAACGCTCGCCCCGGATTAATTTCAATAACAATTTCATCTGGATTAGGTACATAAGTTTCCCATGTAGGCTTTACAACAAGAAATTCTCCAACTTTAATAGGGGTAAAATATTTTTTCCAACTATCGACCCAGTTTTCCTCTACGATGTGATTTAAATCGATATTTATATCTAAATATCCTGAGTGAAGTCTTTTTAATTCTTCCAGATATGTTTCTATGGCATTCAGTGCACCTGACTCCAGGTCGTCTCTACTAAGATATGCCTTAATTAGAAGCTTTGTTTCTTCCCCTTCTTTGGGCAGCTCTTCAATAATTACTCCTCTTTTAAGCTCGGTTATCAAAAAATCGCAAACTGCCTCTTCGAGTTCTTGGTTGATGACTATTTGTAACTCAAGCCAATATGTCTTGCTGCCTTTAGGCTTTACCATTTCAATTTGTTTCCCGATAAGATATTTGACAAATATTTACTTAAAACATTTATTATCAAAGCCTGCAATATACATGAATACAATATATCATGACAAAGAATATGTCTTTAATCTGCTTTTAAAAAATAATCTTATAAGCGAATCTGATTATAAATATCTTGAAAAAAAGAGTCATATCCCCAAGAGAAAAGGCATCGATTTTGTAGAATGGATTCACTCCCTTAAACTTAAAAGAGCCGATTTGCCAGATAAGTATTTAAATGAAGCGGTTATTCTTGAGCTTATATGCCTTGATAATGGCTGGCCTTTTAGGCGACTTGATCCTCTCGCTCTTGATATGAATGTTGTAACAAAGACATTGCCCTCTTCTTTTGCAAAAACAAGACTCATTATCCCAGTTGAATGGGATAACGATGTGCTCCATATTTCATCATATTATCCAAAGGATACTGAAGTAATCGACGATATAAAACGGGTGGCAAAGGCTGAAGTCGAACTTTTCATCACTCCTAAAGGTGATATCGAGAGGGTAATAAGTGAGTTTTTTGAATTTAGGCGTTCTATATCAGCAGCTCAAGATGTTCTCAGTACGCCTAAAGTAGATATATCTAACCTTGAGCAGTATGTGAAGATTTCTTCTAAAGATGGTGAAATAACAAGTGATAAACATATAAATCAGGCTGTTGATCATCTTTTTGAATATGCCCTTAGAGAGCGTGCAAGCGATATTCATGTAGAACCAAAGCGAAATGAATCTATTATCAGATTCAGAATAGATGGAGTTTTGCATACCATTTATCGAATTCCAAGAATAGTCCATGATGCCCTGTGTACTAGGATAAAGGCACTGTCAAGGCTTGATATTGCAGAAAAGAGGAGACCGCAAGATGGAAGAATAAAGATTGCGTGGAAAGGAGATGAAGCAGAGGTTCGTGTTTCTACTGTGCCTGTTGCCTTTGGAGAAAAGCTTGTTTTGAGGCTGCAAAGTGCTGAAATTTTAATGAGTGATCTTGATAAGCTTGGCTTTTCAGAACGAGATTATGAAACTTATAAAAGGTTTTTGAAAAATACCTTTGGTATGATCCTTATGACAGGGCCAACTGGCAGCGGAAAGTCAACAACTCTTTATTCAACTTTGAGATATCTAAGTAGTCCTGAAATAAATATTGTAACGATTGAAGACCCAATTGAGATGGTTTTTGAAGATTTTAATCAAATAGCCGTTCAGCCTCAGATTGATGTAACTTTTTCAACTATCCTGAGAAACATATTAAGGCAAGACCCTGACATTGTAATGATAGGAGAAATTAGGGATGATGAAACTGCAAGATATGCAGTGCAAGCATCTTTAACAGGTCATTTGGTCTTTTCCACCCTTCATACCAACGATGCCGTTGGTGCTGTAACCCGCCTTTTAGATTTAGGTCTTGAGCCCTATCTTATCTCTTCAACTTTAATAGGTGTAGTTGCCCAGAGACTAGTAAGGGTCATTTGCCCAGATTGCAAAACTGCTAAATGGATTTCTGCAAAAGAATTGGAGGCCTTTGGTGTAAAAATTAATATGGAAAAGGCAAAAGTCTTTTATGGAAAAGGATGCGAAAAGTGTAGAGGAACAGGCTATTATGGAAGAATTGGAATTTATGAAGTTTTTAATGTATCTCCTGTTGTAAAGGGGATGATTCATGAAAAAAGGCCTGAAGAAGAGATAAAAAAGCAGGCAATAAAAGAGGGCATGAGAACCCTAAAGTACGACGCATGTAAAAAGATGCTAGACGGCATAACCACCTTTGATGAAATAGTAAGGGTCACATTTTAAGCACCATTAAAATTTCATTCTTTTGACTATTGACCTAAGTCAATTTAAATTAGACTAATAAGGTTTAATATATCTTTAACGGGAGAAGGTGACTTATGAAGTGGAGTCCTGAAGGCAAGAAAAAACTGCAAAGGGTGCCGTTTTTCATTAGGCGGATGGTTAAGAAGAAAGTGGAGGAATATGCAAGTGAAAACTCTATTGATGTAATAGGGCCAGAACATCTTGATCTATTGAAAGAGCGTTTTATGAAAAATCAGGCCCAGGAGTTAAAAGGATATAGTGTTGAGACATGTCTAGGAGCGGATGGATGTCCAAATAGAAATTTGCCTTCAACCGATTTGGCAGACAAGCTTGAACATTTTTTAAAGACTCAAGGGCTTAAGGATTTTTTATTAAAAAGATTGGATGGCAAGCTGAAAATTCATAACGAATTTAGAGTTTCTATTTCTTTCTGTCCGAATTCATGTTCAAGGCCACAAATTGTTGATTTGGGCTTTATTGGTGCAGTTGTTCCTGTGGTAAAAGATTCAGATTCATGTGACAGGTGTCTTGCATGTTTAAAGACATGCAAAGAAGACGCAATAATATTAGATGAAAGACCAGAGATAGATTTAAAAAAATGTCTTTATTGTGGCAGTTGCATAAAAGTTTGTAAAAGAGGCGTTTTGGCAGTAGAAAAGACAGGTTTTAGATGTTTGGTTGGCGGGAAACTTGGTCGTCATCCTCAGCTTGGCCATGAGTTGCCAATTATTTTATCTGATGAACAAGCATATGAGATAGCCCAAAAGGTTTTATTTTTTTTCAAAGCAAACTGTAAAAAGGGCGAAAGGCTTGGAACTATACTTTCACAAAAGGGGTTGGCATCTTTATATAAGGCTATAGATATCCCATTAAGGGAAATTTAATATAGGAAAGAGGTGTATGATATGTTTTGTTATCAATGTGAACAAACAGCAAAAGGAAAAGGATGTACATCTATAGGTGTATGTGGAAAACAGCCAGATGTTGCAGCACTTCAAGATCTTTTAATTTATGCAATTAAAGGTCTTTCCCAGGTAGCACTTGAGGCTGAAAAGTCAGGTGTTCTTGGTAATGATGTAAATGTTTTTACTTGCGAGGCAGTGTTTTCCACTTTGACAAACGTCGATTTTGATGCTGATAGATTTGTTGAATTGCTTAAAAGGTGTGTTTCTATAAGAGAAGAGTTGAAAGAGAAGATTAAATCTGCAGGTGGGAATGTAGATTTTCCAGAAGGCCCTGCTACTTTTGAGCTTGGAAGCAACAAGGAAGAGATGGTGCGTCAGGGTGAGATGCACGGGGTGCTTTCAAACGGTGATCTTGATGAAGATAGGCGTTCTTTAAGGGAAACAATTGTATATGGTCTAAAGGGTGTATGTGCTTATACAGATCATGCGCAGATTTTAGGTGAGGAAGACAAAGAGCATTATAAGACCATTCATGAGATATTTGCTGCAACCTTAAATAAGGATATGTCACTTGAGCAGTGGGTAGAGCTTGCTTTAAAGGTAGGGCAGGCCAATTTAAAGGCAATGGAGCTTTTAGATGCTGCAAATACTAATACCTATGGACATCCTGTTCCAACAGAAGTTCCTCTTGGTGCCAAAAAAGGTAAGGCAATTCTTGTGTCGGGACATGACTTGAAAGATTTAGAGTTAATCTTAAAACAGACGGAAGGAAAGGGCATAAATGTTTATACCCACGGAGAGATGCTTCCATGTCATGGTTATCCTGAGCTTAAAAAGTATCCACATTTTTATGGGCATTATGGTACGGCTTGGCAAAATCAGGCTAAGGAATTTGATAAATTTCCTGGCCCAATTGTAATGACAACTAATTGTATTCAAAAGCCAAAGGAAAGTTACTTTGATAGGATTTTTACTACTGGGCTTGTAGGTTGGCCTGGAGTTAAGCATATTTCTGATAAGGATTTTACTCCTGTAATAGAGAAAGCTCTCGAGTGTGAAGGCTTTAAAGAGGATTCTGATAAAGGTACCGTAATGGTGGGTTTTGCAAGGAATGCGGTACTTGGTGTGGCAGATAAGATAATTGAGGCAGTTAAGGCTGGAAAGATCAGACACTTCTTTCTTGTTGCAGGTTGTGATGGTGCTAAACCAGGAAGAAATTATTATACTGAATTTGTAGAGAAGGTGCCAGAAGACTGTATTGTTCTTACCCTTGCATGCGGAAAGTTTCGTTTCTTTGATAAAAAGCTTGGAGAGATAGAGGGATTGCCTCGCTTAATTGATATTGGACAGTGCAATGATGCCTATTCAGCAATACAAATTGCTATAGCCCTTGCAAATGCCTTTAATTGTGGAGTAAATGATCTTCCACTTTCCATGATATTGTCTTGGTATGAACAAAAGGCGGTTGCTATTTTGCTTACTCTTTTTTCTCTTGGCATTAAAAATATAAGGCTTGGACCAAGCCTTCCTGCTTTTATATCTCCAAATGTATTAAATGTTTTAGTGGAAAACTATAACATTATGCCTATTAAAACACCTGATGAAGATTTAAAGGCAATACTTGGCTAAAAAGGCATTGTAATTAATCTTTGCTATCTTATCTAAGCTAAATAGGCCCTGCCAAGCACTGCCAACTGCTAAAGGCAAGTGCAAAGGCGGGCCTTTTAAGAAGTATGAATATCACATAAACAATCAGAAAAAGCTGGGCTTTCTGAGTAAGAAATTTTTGCTTTTAAAGAATTTTAATTTTAGCCAACGAAAAAATATCAGCAGATATGAAGCTTACTGCTCTAAATTTTTTCTTTTTTCGAGCGCCTTCTTAAGATTTTAAGCATCCAGCCAATAAATCCACAAAAAGTAAAATTTAGCCTAGTTTGCAATGGCTGTTTCGCTACTAAAAGGCTGATTTCTACATAATTCGCCTGCTCCAAATTTGTGCTCCTTGCCTATAAGATTCATCTGGTCACACACTAATAGAATATCCCTGAAAA